>CAITIF010000841.1 GCA_903892365.1 uncultured Pirellula sp.
AAACAGTCCAGCGATCAAAATCGCAAACATGAGCCACCAAGACCACAATCGAAGAACAAACCGCTGAACCAAAGCAGGATTGATCGATGGGCTTGGTTGTCTTGTCAAATAATGAGCAACCGAGGACGCTATACCAAGAAGAACCAGCACCCCACTTCCCAATATCAGGGTGTTCAAATTGAGCGAGTCACGGGCGATGATTGCCTGACTTGCCTCCATAGCAGAGGAACCCGCTTGAAGGAGTGCCGCACCGGATTGCTCGAGTACTTCCGGGGCCAGCACCTCGGGGGAGGAGGCGGCACCGTTCAGTTCGGTAGGTACGCTAGCCGATTCGGTCGGTACACTGGTGCCGGATGGGGGCTGCCCCAGGTTCTGTTCAACTTGTGCGAGAATAAATTGTGGGAATTGCATCGTACCAACTGGGACTGTGTTTTGAGCTTCGTTGCTATATTATCACGATTTCTTGGCTTGCCGAGATCGCTTGATGCCGGTTTTTCGAGGACTCCCCCGTTTAACCACTGTTTTTCCCACTGTTTTTTCGATTGGATTGGAAATGCTGATTCGCCTTGGTACTCGCCAAAGCCCGCTCGCTCTTTGGCAAGCGGAGTACGTTAAGAGCGAATTGATGAATTTGGGACATCAGGTCGAATTGGTCAAAATAACAACCAGCGGGGATGTGTCGATCACCCCACTTGGTCAATCCGGAGGCCAAGGGGTTTTTACCAAAGAGATTCAACGCGCGCTTCTGGAAAATCGCTGCGATTTGGCAGTGCATAGCCTCAAGGATTTACCTACCGAAGTCATTCCTGAACTTCGGTTAAGCGCTGTCCCGCCCCGTGAAGATGCGTCCGATTGCCTGATTTCCGGTGGACAAGCACTCGCGGATTTACCTGCGGGGACGATTGTTGGCACCGGATCCCCCCGGCGGAAAGCCCAGCTGTTGCACCTGCGTCCCGACTTGATTATTTCAGATATCCGCGGGAACGTAGACACACGACTAAGAAAACTGGACAAGGGGCAATACGGAGCAATCTTGCTGGCCTACGCAGGCCTCCATCGATTGGGGCTGGCCTCTCGTATCTCGGAAAAACTGACTTTCACGCAAATGCTGCCGGCGGTCGGACAGGCAGCCCTAGGTCTAGAGACACGTGCGGACGATGAACAAACCATTCTTGCAATTTCCGCCTTGGACCATCCTGCAACACATGCTGCAGTGATTGCGGAACGCGGACTGCTCCGTAGCATGCGAGCCGGTTGCCTTGCCCCGCTCGCAGCCCATACCTCCATCACCGAACATTCCATTCAAATCGAAGCTCGAGTTTTTTCGATGGATGGCCAAGAAATGATCGCTACTCAACAACAACTTCCGATCCATCCCTCTTCGGATCCCAAATCGTCGGATTACAGCGCCCTTTTTCTGCTTGCTGAGAAACTTGGCGAAGCCGCTGCCATGGATCTGACCGAGAAGGGTGCCGGTCTCTTAATCGATCGCTCCAGAAAACCTAGCACATGAGTGACTGAATCCTGAAACTTCGGTTGGACAAATGCGTTCTGCCTGAAGTGCCTTGCAACCTGGATGGTTGTGGTGTACCACTACCACCATCCTCTATCGACAACTTCTCTTTTCTTTTGTTAACGCCGTTGCGTCCTTAGCGGGGGTCTCCATGATTCGATCGGTACTTATTGCTTGCGTCACCTTGGTTTGCTTAGCACGAGCTGGACTAGGGCAACAACCAGACGTCG
>CAITIF010000842.1 GCA_903892365.1 uncultured Pirellula sp.
AGCGATCGGATGGACCGTAGCGGCGACGTTCTGCCCAGTAGCGGTAAGGCTTGGGCTGGCGGAGCGGGCGGCGTTCTCGGCGTAAAGACTTCTTCCGGAAATCGCCATCGCGGACAAAGCGGCCGTGTGAGTCAAAAATTCTCGGCGTGTTTTCATAGAACTTAACCCCAGTAATTGGACCCTAGTATTTCAACTTCGGTGTGGAAATCGGGCCTGTATCAAGATGCCGGATGCGATTCGAGAGATATACTGTTTGCCTTTTCAAGCAATGTCAACGAAAGAAAACTTCGCATGGAACCATCCGATGAAAAAGCCGTCTCCGCCACGATTGCTTGGCTTGAGAGGTTCGTTATTGGACTCAATTTGTGCCCGTTCGCCAGAGCGATTCATGTGAAAAACCAAATTCGATACGTTGTCAGTCATGCTCGGAAGAGCAGTATTCTGCTGGAGGATTTGCGACAAGAATTGATCTCCTTCGCTGGTTGTTCTGCGGACCAAGTAGACTCGGTGCTTTTGATTCACCCGCATGCTCTGAATGATTTTGCAAACTACAGCGGGTTTTTGGAGCTTTGCAATTTATTGATTGCCGAGTTGGATCTGGAAGGGGTCGTTCAAATCGCGAGTTTTCATCCTGATTATCAGTTTGCTGAAACCGAAGCGGAAGACGTCACCAACTACACGAACCGATCCCCGTACCCGATGTTGCATTTGCTGCGAGAATCCAGCGTGACGCGAGCGCTCGAATCGTTTCCAAATTCTGAAAACATCGTCAATCGAAATATATCGCTCATGAAAGCCATGGGGAAAGCGAAACTCGACGAGCTTTGCTTGTTTTTTGATTGATTTGCGTTAGGGTGTGCATTCAAATTCACGCACTTAAAGGAAAAGGAACGTTACATGCCCGAGTTAACTCAGCAAGGCCAAAGGATCGTTGGCGATCTCGCGAGCCGTCATGGATTTTCAACGGATGCAGTCCAACACATGCTGGTGGCCGTCATGAACGGAAATGGACAGATGGCACAATTTAGCCACCCAGAGTTCGCCGGATCCGGCCAATGGATGTCTGGCGGAATGACCATGATTGGTGACATGTTCAATAACTACCTCAAGGGGAACATCCAGTCGCTGTGCGCTGACATTGCTTCGACACTACAGCAACAGGGAACACTTTTTCAATCCGGTAGCTTCCAGTCCCAATCTCAGAACGGCGTGGATTCGCAGAGCCAAATGTCGGGTGGCGTTCGTGGCAACTCAAGCCTGTTCGTTCCCGACCCATCACAAAATTGGTGGCCGACTGATTTGGGTTCCCCCAACGCTACAGGAAGCCAAAACCAAACTCAGTACGCATACTTTGGGGATTCTTGTCGGTTGGCAGTCAAGACCGGCAGTTCTGTTTGGGTGTATGACACGCTTCAACATCGGATCGGTGGTTTTTCCCAGCAACAGGGTGCTGGCGGCAGCATCACTTTTAGCAGCCAGTTCGGAACGGTTCATTTGAGCTCATTGCCGGTTGTCATGCGAGATGGCCAAAAGGTCATCACAACCTCCATGGAACACCAGAACGCTGTTGCAGTCGCGGCTGTAGACGTCCCCCCTGCTCCTATGCCTGAGCAATCCGAACTCCAGCCTAGGGCCGTTGCTAATGCAGCCGTCAATCCCGCTAATTTCGACGTTTTTGCGGCCATTGAAAAATTAGGCGACCTTAAATCAAAAGGCATTTTGACCGACGAAGAGTTTTCTGAAAAGAAAAAAGAACTATTCGCACGGCTCTAGGTTGTTGTCCTTTGATGCGAACGATAAATCGCAACGGGAATCCAAAGCCGGGTTTTTACTGAAGGTATGGGCAGGGTGATAATTTTGATTTCTGTCGTTGCGATGTAGAATGGGGCTAGTTTAATTAAGAACAAACATGGGAGTACCCCCGTGTTTGTCTTACGATCCCATAGCCAACCAGACAACTCTGGATCCACCTTCCTTTGCATGCTTGACATGCATCCAACCGAATCGATTTCGATTTTTGGCATGACATACACTTCGTTGATTAGCTGGTTGATATTGGGCACGGTTGTTTTCGGTGCTGACAGCCTTGAATACAACCGCGATGTTCGTCCGATCCTGGCCGAAAACTGTTTTGCCTGTCATGGATTTGATAAAGCAAAACGCGAAGCTGGCTTGCGTCTCGATACCATGGAGGGCGCTGTCGAGAAACTTGATTCCGGACAGGTGGCGATTCAACCGGGCAAGCCGGAGGAAAGCGAACTGATCCTTCGGATTCTTGCCACCGACGACTCGGTTATGCCTCCTCATGAGACGGGCAAGACGCTGACGGAAGTTCAGAAAGATGTCTTACGAAAATGGGTTTCGCAGGGTGCTCGGTACGACAAGCATTGGGCCTTTATTGCACCTCAGAAAACGGCAATTCCAGAAAGTACCTTGGCCAAGGCGAAAGCAATTACCAATCCGATCGACAGTTTTGTCTTGGCGAAGCTTGAAGCAGAAAACCTATTGCCGTCCGCCGCCGCAGATCCGATTACCTTGATCCGCCGTTTGAATCTGGACCTGATTGGTTTGCCACCGACCGTTTCCGAGGTGGATGACTTTGTTCTTGCATTTCAACATGACCCAGAATCCGCTCGTAGCCAGCTTGTGGATCGACTTTTACGCAGCCCTAACTACGGCGAACGTTGGGGCCGATGGTGGCTCGATCAAGCTCGTTACGCAGATAGCAACGGCTATTCCGTCGATGCCCCAAGACAAATCTGGAAGTATCGCGACTGGGTTATCGATGCACTGAATCGAGATTTGCCCTTTGATCAATTTACGATCGAGCAATTGGCGGGCGATCTGTTGCCTGACGCGACGGAATCGCAACAAGTTGCAACAGGTTTTCATCGCAACACGCAAATCAATCAAGAAGGGGGAATCGATCCAGAGCAGTTTCGGATCGATAGTGTTTTTGATCGGGTCGCGACAACCGGCACGGTGTGGCTAGGATTGACGATCGGTTGCGCTCAGTGCCATGACCATAAATTCGACCCGATTGAACAGAAAGAGTATTACCGTCTATTCGCATTCTTTAACAATCAAGATGAACCGCAGATCACGATTCATAAGCCTGAGGTGAACGCACCGCGATTGATCTCGGAACAAAAAGAATTAGAAGCAACCTCTGCCGACATCGTGCGCCAAGCAACCGATG
>CAITIF010000843.1 GCA_903892365.1 uncultured Pirellula sp.
GGGCTGATGACTGTCCCATTTGCACAGAACAAGGTCGGGCTGCAAATTGACAATTGCCTCACGGCTGATCCCTTCCAATGTTCCGCTTCCAACCTTAGCAATCTCCAGAGCTTCAGGCGGATAATTGCAATGTTCGGTCCTTCCGACAACAGAAGAGCCTAACCCGAGAGCAAAGAGAAGTTCGGTAGTGGATGGTGACAGTGAGACGATTCGGGTTGGAATCTTGGTGAATCGAACTTCGCGATCAAGGCGATCGACCAAACGAATTTCGGAGTTATCCGCTGCGGGTGGTTTTGCTGCGGGGGCTTTTGGTTCTACCACCACGCGCTCACAAGCAGTCAGCAAAACGATGGACAAGACAACTAAACAGCCGACACCACCGAAACCATTCGTTGCACCTGTGCTTGGCCAATTCTCAGGGATTCCTCTCATCGAACGGTCCTTTCTAATCGCGAGCGCAAACCTGATGCAGCATCTTGGCTGGTGGAAGAGATCGAATTCAGCTCGATCGGAAACCCTGCCAGCATGAAGTAGGTCGCTGTTGCTTGCTTGGCTATTTTCTGATTCGTCCATCCCAGTAGGTCGCGGAACGCTCGTCCTAGTGCATTGTCGGGAACGAGCCCAAGACCTACTTCGCCCGATACAATAATGAGATGGACTGGGTGACCTTGTACGAAGTGCAAAATCGCATCGATCTCTTGATCAACCATCTGCTGAACCAGGTCGAATTGACTGGGGCTCAGCTTACTAGATGTCGAGGGTTCCCATTCGACTGAACAAAGCACATTGCTGACCAAGAGCGTTAAGCAATCGAGCAGCACTACTTTAGGAAAAGGAGTTACGGATTCTAGAGCCTTACCCAGATGCAACGGTTGCTCCAGAGTTTGCCAGGCAGCGGGCCGGGATAGACGATGCTTTTGAATTCGACCCAGCATTTCTTCGTCACGCGCTTCTGCTGTCGCAGCGAACAAGACAGAATCTCCACCCAGCTCATGAGCTAACTGCTCACCAAAGCGGCTCTTGCCACTGCGAACGCCACCCAAGATCAAGGTGATCGTTCCTGTGTTTGCTGCATGCGAAGTTTCGGACAGGTCTTGTTGCATCACTTCTAGAACTCAACCCCCTTCTGCGGCTTAATTCCATGAGCATATGGGTGCTTGATGACTTTCATTTCGGAAACAAGGTCGGCGATCTCGATCAATTCCGGACTGGCATTTCGCCCGGTAATCACCACATGAAGCATCTCGCGTTTGGCTTTCAGCTCCTCAATCACGGTGGAGACAGCAATATATTCGTATTTCGTTGCAATGTTCAGCTCGTCCAAAATCAATAGATCGATCGACGGGTCTCGCATCAGTTCCACCGCTTTTGCCCAGCCTTTGGCAGCGGTTGCAATGTCTCGCTCCCGATCCTGCGTTTTCCAAGTGAATCCCTCGCCCAGTGTATGCATTTCGATCGGGAACCCGAGCTCAGCAATTTTGGCAATGAAAGCCCCTTCCCCGGTCGGGATCGCTCCCTTGATGAATTGGACAATTGCGACTTTCATACCTTGCCCGACAGAGCGAATGGCCATTCCGAAGGAGGCTGTGGATTTTCCTTTGCCAGCCCCTGTGTGCACAATGATCAGACCTTTTTCAATGTTGGCTTCCGCAAGCTGCTTGTCCTTGATCTCATTGAGACGGACCATTTTTTCCTTGTGCTGCTGGTTTGTATCCTGAGTCATTGTTTTGGTTCCATTTCAGAGTTCATAACAAGTTGTTCGACACGAGTGAAATCAATGTTGGCTTCGAAAGCGTCCGCTAAGCGGTCAAGCGACTCATTAATCACAGCATGATAAGAAAGTTGATTCGGATCGTTGCAAGCACGTGGCTCTACACCAAGCGAGCTAAGCCAACCACGGCGAAAAGTATCGTTGTGAAACAGGCCGTGCAGATAACACCCCCAGATACGATGGTCATCGCTCTTGGCACCATCGAGAGCTTCGAAAGTGCTCGATTCCCGAGTCGCTGATTCTACGGCTTGGTCACCCGTGCGAATGCGTCTCAACCAAGGGCTTGAGGTGGTCGTTTGCCCAACGTGGATCTCGTAACCATGAACGCGTTCCCCCTGCGTCTCGGCCGCAATCGCTTCATCTTCAATCACTGCTTCGACTTGGAATGTTTGCTTCTCACGATGGAAGATCGTTGTCACGTCCAACAACCCAAGCCCCTCCGCTTCCATCCAGTTGTTTTCCATCGAATGTGGATTGCTCAAATGCTTACCGAGCATCTGATACCCTCCGCAAATACCAACGATGCGCGTACCTATTTTGGCAAGTTGGACGATGCGATCGGCTAGCCCGGAGGACTTCATCCAATGCAAATCCCCCAGTGTGTTTTTGGTGCCCGGTAAAACGATAACATCCGGTGTTCCGAGTCGTTCAAGACTTCGAACGTACCGAAGCCGAACGGAAGGCTCGTTGTTCAAAGGATCAAAGTCGTCGAAATTGGCGATGTGGGGTACATGAATGACCGCAATATCTAATTGCCGCGTTGTAGCCTCTGTAGCTGTATCCACTGAAGAAGGGGACGCCGATTTTTCGTTCCCGTTCCCCTCGAACAGGGCAACCGCATCTTCCTCTGGAAGCCTTAAGGCATCGATCCAGGGCAAGACCCCTAGAACAGGAACCTGCCCGCGCTCTTCCAAGATTTCGACACCTCGATCGAACAGCCTTAGATCCCCTCGAAACTTGTTCACAATCAAACCACGTATCAACTTACGATCGTTTTCTGGAAGCAACCAAAGCGTGCCCAGCAATTGAGCGAACACTCCGCCGCGCTCGATGTCCCCCACCAAAATTACCGCAGCGTCGCAATACCGAGCGACCGACATGTTGACCATCTCGACCTCCGTCAAATTCAGCTCAGCAGGACTGCCAGCCCCTTCGATGATGATCAAATCATATTGGTCGCGCATTCTGTCGAGAGCGTTGGTAACGAACCCCCAGAGCTCATGCCTTCGCTGAAAATAATCCGACGCCTCCAACGAACGCCCCTGATGCTCGGGTAGCGGTCGACCGTTCACAATAACCTGCGAGTGGGTTGCACCTTCAGGTTTCAGAAGAATCGGATTCATGTCCGAATGAGGCAGAACATGAGCGGCGAAGGCCTGCAACGCTTGCGACCGACCGATCTCCGCACCGTCCGTACAAACGGCTGCATTGTTGGACATGTTCTGCGATTTGAAAGGAGCGACGCGAACCCCGCGCCGCGCAAAACAACGGCACAAGGCAGTTACCAAAAGGCTCTTGCCGGCGGAGGAGCTTGTCCCCATCACCATGAGTGTTTTCGCTTGTTTAGCCATCTTAGGGTTGGGCAACTGGTTATTCCACCGTGGCGATTTCGCCACCATTTCGACTCACCCAAGCCGCAAGTTGCTCGATGGGTAGGGAGGCAGAAACAAATTGAACCGAACCGTCGGCTTTCAACACATTGGCGCCGCCGGTGTGAAAAGCATAGACTTCGTTGTCGTTGCTGCAATTGATGGAACAGACGCCTGGCCTAATCAGTGTGTTGCCATCGGGCTGAGCACCGTCTACTAAGAAGCCTTTGAGATGGCTGGCCCACACACCGCCGGTTGGGAACGGCCGAGTCACGCTGGCGGTACCGCTCCATGTTTTAGGAGTTGTACCATCCGGAACCAAACGATTGCGCTGGTACAAATTGGGCCGACCTGCACACTCCACCGCCATCAGAGTGTTGGAAAGCCCATCCGTTACTTCGCTCAGCCGAACCGACGAGCCTTTAAGAATGCCGGAGTTGAGCGGGTCTGCTAACTGCTGAGACGCAGGCAAAATGGCATTCAACTGCGTTCCGATGCCGCCGACATTCGAATAGTCCGTGACTGCTCCATCAAAAAACGATCGTGGAGAAAGGATCGCCGAAGTGCTTGTCGCGCTGCTGTAATCGACCAAAACGGCCCATTCGAAACCTTTGCGTTCGATAGCGGACGGGCACTGAAATGAGGGAACTTTGGCTGAAACCGAAACAACATTCTCGGGTGAATGCCAATGAGCCTTATCGTCAAAAGACTTGAACACCCCATCTTGTTCCAAATAAGGAAGGATCGCGGTGAACCAGCTTCCTCGTCGAGCGTTAAAGTTGCGTCCCTGGGTTGGGCCGGATGACTGTGATGGCCAAACACGAAAGGCAGATTCATAGTTATGAAGAGCCAGTCCAATCTGCTTGAGATTGTTGCTGCATTGCATCCGGCGAGCCGCTTCGCGAGCTGCTTGAACCGCAGGCAACAACAGCCCTACCAAAATCCCGATGATCGCAATCACCACCAACAATTCAACCAACGTAAAGCCGTAGCTTCGAAACGTTTTCCTTGGCATCATTTTCCTCGATGACGTACAAAATTGGAAAAGCGTTTGCAAGGCAAGCCAAGACGTTTCGACATCCATACGAATCGGCATCAACACCCGTTAGACAGACGCCCGACGACGCCCAAGCAAACTTGATGCATGGAAGCGTGATGTGGATGGAGAGCGGCAGTCACGGAAGGAATGTGCGAATTCGCGATAGATCCCAAATTCCCCGAGGGCACTACCACGCAAACCGACACTAGGCAGGTCTTCTGGCTCTCGGCATTGCCGTTTTCTACACCTTCCCTCGGGAAACAATCCGAAGTGGTTCAACGTAGAATTCGTATCCGATTACAGCGGCGGGACCGCAACGGTTTTTCACCGTTTTCCCTATTATCCAAACTGACACGTTGTCGGCTTGGCACCTAAGTCTGGCTCAAAGTATCCGGGCGATGTTAAGAATTGTCAACAACGACGAGCCACAATGCAAAATAGGCGAGCATTCTAGCCCGCCTACCTTGAAAAATGGAATTCACAGGATCTTGCGATCCTGATTAGTGAGCAGCCTTACCATCCATGCTGAGCGGTTTGTAACCACCAATCGACTTGAAGTAAACAAGTAGAATCAGGTAGATCAAAGCCATCACAGCAGGAATGTATGCATCTGCCTTCAACGTGTTTCGATCCCCTTGCTGATCGGCTGAAACCACCGTTTGCTGTTCAGGAGTCCTGTCTTTATTCTCCTTAGCAGCTGCAAGCTTCGTACCATCGAGTCCGTAAATTTCAGTAGCCTTCAAGTTAAGAAAGGTACTCGATTTCTCGGACTTATATTCGTCGGCCAATTCAGGACTCAACTTCCGAAGTTCCTCTCCCGAAAACCGGTCTTTGCAGTATCCAAGTCCTGGACCACCGATCAAGCCAGCAGAAAGCATTCCAATACCACCCATAATCGACATGGCAACCGCCCCTGTCTGAGGATACCGGTCACCGATGATGGCAAGCATGGTTGGCCAAAAGAAAGTTTTGCCGACTGCATAGATGCCAAGCGCGACCAAAGCCATGGAGAAAGTCTGCATGGTGCTTGCCAAATTCAGGCCAATACACGCAATGATCGAACAAACAAGAAGCAAGCCAACTGGCGAAAGCTTCAAAGTATTTTCAATCCAATGAGCGCAAAAGCGAAGTGCAAACATAATGACCGATGTCCATAGGAACAAGTATTTCCCTTGTTCCGACGTGAACAAATTGCCTGTGATGTTCTGAATCCAGCTGTCCGTGCCAAGTTCGACAGATCCAACCATGGCATGGGTCACAAACAAAATGAACAACAAGAAGGATCCGATGGAGAAGTTGGTCATGAACGCAACCGCGATCAGAAGCAGGCCACCGATGCCGTAACCGATGTAGCTTCCAAACTCAGGCGACAACCCCTTGAAAATATCCCCGAAAAACAACGCGAGCAGGTAGCAGGCGACCAACGAGCCAAGAATACCAACGGATTTGTACATCTCCACAAAGCTCTTGCCGCTAGCGGCCGCTTCCGACTTCGGAAACTTCTGACCTAGAAACATGAGTGCATAAAGCACGGTTGGAATCAGGTACAGAGCCAATTGAAGCTTCCAATTCACTTGCAACTGATCGTCCAAGAACCAACCAGCCATCGTTCCCAGAATCATGCCAGCTGGCCAGCTTGCGTGAAGAATATTCAGGTAGTGCGTTCGGTTATTGGGGAACACTGTAGCAACGAGAGGGTTAGCGACGGCTTCCAAGGTTCCGTTGGCATAGGCGAAAACAAACATTCCCCAAAAGAGAAAGTTGTAGGCATTGTCTGGGGTCGTAGCGGCGAACGTGATGAAGGCTGACAGAATGTGCCCCAGCAAGGCGAGAAAAACCAGCTTGCCGTAACCAATCTTGTCGACAATCACACCACCAATGATGATGCCAAAGCAAAAGCCAGAAAAGCCTGCACCGCCGATGGAACCAAGCTGAGTCGCATTAAATCCGAACTCCTTTCCCCAGTTGTCAAGAATGCCACCGCGTACGGCGAAACCGACACCCGCTGCAAGAATGGCCATAAACCCTGCCCACAAAAGACGATGTGCATTCGGCACCACCGAAGAGTTGTTAGCTGTAGAATCCGACGCTTGGTTCATTGGAAAGTCTCCGAAAATAAGGATGGAGCAAAAGGGGCGGGATAGTGCGGTTGCAAACGAAACGACCGGAAGTTTAATCGGACACGGTAGGGAACGCCACCGGGGCAGCCTGCCAAATCCATAGGATTTTCCCTTCAAAGGTACTTTGAATGGCAATCGGCGAGGATTGCGGAAGAAAAATCACCTCAACGCCCGAGCCGATTCGGTTTGTAGAGGGGTACCACGTTAACTTCTGAAGTACTTGTGTTTTCCAAGATCGAATTTTCTTGACTCAGAGGCCTTTCTTGATCCAATCACTCGGTCAAACAGCGCCCATTCTTAGTCCGTTACATTCCTGAAGAGGTACCCCCTTATGTCTCAAGCCGAGTTTACTCCCGATTTATCTCAAAAGATTGCGCAGATCGAGCGTGAAGTCGATTCACTTCGATCCGCAATTTCCCGAGCCAGGATGGTGCGATTTGTCTTTCTTCTCGCATTGATCGCGTTAGTCCTAGCCGTCGTCTACTTTTTCTTGCAGTTGGCCAGCCAAGTGACCAGCGAAAAGTTCATGGAGGAAATCGCTTCCGAAGCCAAGCTGCATATCGAAAACAACCAGAACGATTACCAAAAGCAAGTGCAATCGCTGGTTGATCATTCTTACCCGATATTGACTCAGGCGTTTTCTGACCAAGCCACCAAGGACATGCAAAAATTCACGTCAGCGATGGATCATGAACGAGAGACCCTTACCAATAATTTACAGACCCAATTAAACGATCGGCTATCAAAAAAGTACCAGGGTGTACTCCAAGAATATGAATCGAAAATGATCGAGACCTTTCCTGAACTTGCCGACGAGAAAACACGAGACAAAGTGATCGATAATTTTCAATCCATTATCAAGACTTTGGTCGCAAGGAATTATGGAGATCGGTTCAATCTGTCCTCACAGCGTTTGATGTCCATTTGGGATGAATTCCCAGCCGCGGAAGAAGTCGTCGGTGATGCAACCACGTTAGAAGAGAAACTGGTTCATAATCTAATGCAAGTTGCTACCGAAGTAATGTCCATCATTCAAAGGGAAAATGAACCCATGCAGCCGACGCCAGTCACGGTTGGCGTTTCCAATCCCAATCAAACTGCAGCGGAGCCTTCCGTCTCCGGTCAGCCCACCCCAGAAGCTCCATCCAAAGAAGTGCCAAGCGAAGAAAGTCCTGTGCCTTCTGATAGTGAATCGAGTCCACCTGCACTACCTGCAGAAACTCCGGCCTCAACAAGCCCGGAAGTAAAGCCCAATGACACGCCCGGTGCCGAAACAACCCCGGAGCCAACTAAGTAGAACACGGCCCTCAAAGTCGCAAAGTAATTCTTTTCTACTTTTTCCTTCCTTCATCCGTCCACTGACCAACACACAACACACACA
>CAITIF010000844.1 GCA_903892365.1 uncultured Pirellula sp.
CATCGCGAAAGTTCGTTTGAGTGCCACTGCTGGAGGCTGAGCCAATAGAGCGCCCGCTTGCGTCGCGAAAGGTAGTATTATTGCGAGACTGGCTTGCCGTGCCCAAGCTGCTGCCGGTCGACGAGCGGAATGTTGTGCGATCGCCGCTTTTGGTTGCGGTTTGGATTGTTCTGCCGCTGGCGTCGCGAAATGTCGTCTTGTTGCCCGAAGTTTCTGCAGAACCAATGGTTCGTCCAGAACTGTCTCGGATGGAGATTCGATTGCCAGATTGTGTTACCGTGCCTTGCGTCCGTCCCGAAGAATCGCGGAGAATCGTTTTATCACCTTTCTGACTGTTGAGCACGGAATGGAGGTAGTTGTTGGAAAAAGATTGTTTGTTTCGGTTGTCATCGAATTGAGCGCGACCGATGTCACATTGAGCTATCCAGCTGAACAAGCAGACGACGACGACAGTTCGGGTGAGCATTCGGGAAATCCTGGGTTTGGTGCAATAACAAATTGATTGAGGCCAGTTGAACATTCTGACTCGGCGATGCGACACGTTGGGTCACGCGACTCATTTTTATTAGCAGCAAATGCTATTCCATTAATGAAAATCCTATCCCGACAATAGAAACTCGAATGCAACGCATCCATTGCATTCTTTGATTTTGGAATCGAACGTGGAGTGCCGATACGAGTGGGTTTGAGATGGGGGATTGTCGCATGCTTCATGAACAGCTGAGGACAACTGGTCTCCAATGTTCAGACACACCGCCTGCGGCCCCATGAGCCAGCGCACGATTCATTCCCGGCTTAACCCTTAAGTCTTACACTTTAGGCCTTAAGTCTCACAGCTATGCAAGCAGCACGGAGCGAAAACGTTGGTTCTTTTATTTTCGGTAACCGCATGGCCCCATAGCGATCAGCGCAAAAAAGAGGGAAGCGATCTCCGAGTTTCTCCCGGTGAGTGGCCAAGGCAACGTCAGGAGAATTGTTCTGAGCGGATAAGTGCCCCAAACACGCCCATTGCAACTGGCTCGCATCGCAGGTGGCTAGGAGATCGGCAGCATCTTGGTTGGATAGATGCCCACGCTTTCCAGAAATACGATTCTTCAAGTGTTGGGGATAGGGGCCAGTACGCAGCATTTCATCATCGTAGTTGCTTTCCAGAAGGACCGCATCCAGAGTGGTTATCACTTCCTGAATTTGGGGGAAGACGTAGCCTAAGTCCGTCAACAAGCCAAATCGATGTCCGGTTTGAACGTCTTCGATCACGAAGCAGACGCCGTCGATAGCATCGTGAGGGGTTCTCAAGGTTTCGATTCGCAGCGAACCAATCTGGAACGGTTTGCCAGATACGAAATGATTAGGATTGCCCATGCTTCCAGTCGATGGCTTCGCTCGAGTCGCATTCCAAGTTCGCAAATTGGCGTAAACAGGTAGACCGAATTTTCGATGAAACACGCCGACACCACTGATGTGATCGGAATGTTCGTGGGATAGCACCAGTGCGTTGCAGTCGCGAATGTCATAGCCATATTCGGCCAAACGCATCTGAGCGTTGCTTCCGCTGATGCCGGCATCAAAAAGCAAACGAGTCTCCCCGCTTCGTACGAACACGCAGTTGCCTGCACTTCCTGATTGCAAAGTAATGACTTCCATGGATGCAGTGTAACGGGCATAGAGGGTCAGAGAAAGGAAGGTGAAAAATTGGCTTTTTTTATTTGTGTTGGAACGGCCGCTTCCCGACACCTTCCATATCAGTTGTGTCGGAGCGATATTGCCCCTCAACATCATTCTCGAAGGCG
>CAITIF010000845.1 GCA_903892365.1 uncultured Pirellula sp.
AAAAACGTGGAAGCAATGCAGAAAAGGCGGACATTTCTTCAAAATGCATTTTCGGCTGGAGCCGCCATGGTGGGCGCATCGGCGATTCCTTTGGTGGGTGGCTTGCCAGGTTGCACGGGAACGGGTGCGAGTGGACGATCGGATTTGCCCGATCTTGTTTTTGGGCAACGAGGCCTTGCGGACGGCCGTTTTCAGAAACCGAGAGCGATCACGATCGACAGTAGCGACCGTATCTATGTATCGGACAAAACGGGCCGCATTCAAGTTTTTGACGATCAAGGCAAGTTCATTCGTGGCTGGCGCACTCCGGAGATTGAATCGGGTAAGCCAACGGGTTTGAGCATGGATCGGGATGGGGTCTTGATGGTCGCCGATACTCATTACTACCGCTTTTTATTCTATACCCCCGAGGGGGAATTGCTGGAGGATCGGACCATTGGCGGGGTAAACGGTCCCGAGCCGGGCCAGTTCGCATTTGTGACCGACATCCTTCGAGCCCCCGGCGGAGACTTTTTTTGCGGTGAGTACGGGGAGTTTGATCGTATCCATCGCTATTCCGCAGATGGAACCTACATCGATCGCATGGGCGAGCATGGAAACGGTTCGCTTCAATTCAGCCGCCCTCAGAGCTTTTGCATGGACAGCGAGGGTTTGCTGTGGGTGGCAGACGCATGCAACCATCGAATTCAGGTGCTTGATTGGCGCGGTGCAACGCCCTTATTTGTTAAAGCGATTGGCAAGCAGGGGAATGCGCCGGGCGAGCTTCAGTATCCGTATGGAATTGCATTGACAAAAGATCGTTCCATTTTGGTTAGCGAATTCGGAAACCATCGGGTTCAAAAGCTTGATCTGGACGGCAATCCAATCGCTTCGTGGGGAAGTCCGGGCAACCTGCCGGGGCAGCTCAATCAGCCGTGGGCGACTGCGACTGATTCTCGCAATCGAGTCTACGTTGTAGACTCAGGCAATAATCGTGTTCAGCGCTTTCGAATTTAACAAAGGCCATTTCCAACTTTATGTTCCAAACCATTTATGTCGGCAAGTTGCTGGGCATCAAAGTCTACATCCATTGGTCCTTTTGGCTTTTGGACATGTATGTGTTGCTGACAAATTTGAATCAAGGGTTTGTTTCTGCCTTGAAAGCTTTGGGTTTTGTTTTCGCCGTTTTTGGATGTGTTTTCTTGCATGAAATGGGGCATGCGTTGGCAGGTCGCTGGTTCCGTATTCCAACCATCGACATCACGTTGTTACCGATTGGTGGTGTAGCGCGCATGGGTGACTTTACTCGATCGCCCGTGGCGGAACTGGTGGTTGCGATTGCAGGCCCGATGGTCAATGTCGTGATTGCGATTGTTTTGGTTCTGGGACTTTCCATTCAAGCCAACCTGACCCCCGATAAGGACATGACTTTGGCTCGGATGGCACCCCTGGAGCAGTTGCTTCTGGCCAATATCGGCTTGGTTTTGTTCAACATGCTTCCGTCCTTTCCGATGGATGGTGGGCGAGTTCTTCGCAGCCTTTTGGCCATGATTATGCCCTACTCTACGGCAACGCGTTATGCTGCGAGAACAGGTCAGATCATGGCGATAGGGATGTTTATGTGCGGTATCTATTACTTCAGCACGTTTGGGATCAGTTTGCTGTTGATCTCGGTCATGGTGTTTGCGGTGTGCAGTGGCGAGCTGCTCAAGGAGCGTATTGCCGCCGCACGTGATCAGATGATGGGCAACCCATTTCCGTTTGGAGTCAACCCTTCAGGTCCATCCAATTCGCCGCGCAATGACGGCGATATTGTGGATGCTGTTGAAGTGAAGCGTGTTCGTTAGCTTAACGCTGGACAAGTGTCTCTGTCGCTGCGGTCGGAGCCGGTCGCGATTCGCGTTCAGCGAGGCTGTTATCTTGATTTGGTCCGTCCGCTTTCTTGGGGACTTGAACGAGCGAGATACGGGAGTGTTCGTCGTGAATTCTTTTGTTGGCTCTTTCAGGATCGACCTGAGTCCAACTCTCACGGTATAGTTGGCTGACGATTTTCCGATGCATGCGTTGATCGCTATCGTACCAGTGGACTCGGTATAGATCCGAGCTAGCGTGTTTGACCGGCCGACGATTCTGGAATTCTCGGTCTTCTACCAAGCACCAGGCACGCACTAGAAAGCGACCAGACTCGGGAGCCTGATCATAGAAAATAACCTGATCGTAAACATGACGACCTTGATGATCGTAGAAATGGTTTAACTCAATCAGATCAACATACTCTTCGGCAACGCCAGTGTTCTTAGAAATCACCGTACCGAAAGCGCAAAGGACCAGCAGGATAGAACTCGAAAACATGACCGCGAACCCTCAATTTAGAACTCCTCAGGTAGATCGATGGTCTAGAAAGCCATACGAAGAGATCACATAAGCCGCCGGGTGCAGCGCGGTGCTTCCATCGCGAACGAAGGTTTTGCGGTCGTTGAGCGATTGGATGGAGAGGGTGAGAGAGAGGCCGCGTTACATCATATTGCGAATCTTCAATGCGATTCCCTTGTATCAGAGGCTCAGATCGACTTCGATCGGAAACAAATAGAAACACGATGGAAACCTGGTTCGGGCCTCGCGAATCGTTGAATCCGCGTCCCGACAACCGGCCAGCATCTCCAATAGCAAATCTTCGGACTTCAGTTCAAGAGTACTTGAAGGAAAACCAAGAACAATTCTCTGCAGGACAAAATATGTGCAGCTCGTTCGCTTCGACTTCGATGGACTAGAGCTTATAATGTTTCCTTGGACGGTATTGGCAAAGGGTGTTGCACAGGAGTCGTGCAAAATTGGACTCGCCAGTTGAGTATCCGTCAGCATCCCATTTATCACGCACCTCCTTTTCAAGCTATTTCATCCGAAGGACAGCACTATGAAGCTCCGATTCTTGACTCTCTGTTTTGCCTGCATCATGGTTGCGCGAACGACGATAGCTGGGGATGCTACTGAAAAATCCGAAGGGAGCTCGGCTAGTGATCGCAAGGCCATGATCGCGAAGGCGGTGGCTTACTTGCGCGATGTCGGGCAGATGGAAGATGGCTCTTTTAGTAGCAAGACCGGTCCAGGCATCACGGGCCTCATCGCAGCTGGGTTACTAGCTGTCGATTTGCCGACTTCGGATCCTGTGGTTGCGAAATCGCTGAAATACCTGGAAGGTATCCGCCGCGATGATGGCGGGTATTATGCTCCTCAGTCGCGACATGCTAACTACGAAACATGCCTTGCAATCATGGCGTTCTCGAAAGCGAATTCAGACGGTCGCTATACTGAAGTGATTCAAGGCGCCGAGCGGTTTATCAAACAGCAGCAGTGGGATGAAGGGGAAGGGATTCAATCCGATGATGGCGCCTATGGGGGAGCGGGATACGGGAGCAAATCACGTCCCGATCTTTCCAACACTGCGTTCATGATTGAAGCTCTTCGCAATGCGGGATGCTCCGAAGAAGATGAAGCGATTCAGCGTGCACTGTTGTTTGTATCGCGGTGTCAAAATTTGGAGTCGCCAGCGAACTCCACCGAGTTTGCGTCGAAAGTGAACGATGGAGGTTTTTATTACACGCCCGCTGCCGGCGGAGATTCCATGGCAGGCAAAGACGAGAATGGTGGGCTCCGGTCGTATGCCTCCATGACCTACGCGGGTTTGAAGAGCATGATTTTTGCGGGTGTGGACAAAGACGATTACCGCGTGAAGGCGGCTCGTGACTTTCTTCAAAAGCACTATTCCGTTTCAACCAACCCGGGGATGGGAAGTTCTGGGTTGTACTATTATCAGCAGACCATGTCCAAAGCGTTGGATGCGTTGGATGAACCTTTGTTCGAGACCGTCGATGGTCCCAAGGATTGGAAAGCGGACCTGTTGAAACAGCTTGCAGCAACTCAACAAGAAAACGGTTCTTGGACCAATCCCGATGCACGCTGGATGGAGGGAGATCCCAACTTGGTTACTGGCTACGTTTTATTGACGCTGGCGAATCTTGATTGATCTTGCCTTGATTGATCTTGGCAGGCGGGACGCTTCACCAAAACTTAATCCCGCTGCATGGGGCCTCGGATTGATTTGTGCGAGGTCCGGCGATCGGATTGGACGCGGCCGAGAATCTGCTCAAGAGCATTCTGGGTGCGTTTTCATGCTGGGACTCAACTCAAATTCCCGGAGTTTTCGTTGGTGTAAGCGAGGTTTGTGTTCTCCAGGGGGCGGTTTGCCCAGACGTCCCAGCCGGAGAGTGTGTGGTCCTGGCAAGACCGTCCAGGAGGCGTGCAATCAACCTTCATGAAGGGGGAGGCCTGAAAACTTTTCCCTGTGGCCGCAACCTCGATGGAGATTCGTTGGTAAAATGTGGCTGCGATGCGCATCCGAATTGTGAGCTCCAAGTAAACAGGTCGTAGTTTTCGTGGCAGACAAAATCCAAGGTAAAATCATAGAAGTTGATCCTCAAGGGGATTTGATTACCGACATTGGTCATGAGCAATGGGACCGAATCAGTCGTTCGAGCGAAACGAAAGTGATCGTCGACGAAGAGCATGAGACCTTTGGGCTATTTGGCTTGGATCATCAGCAACCTCCGATGACTTTTATTGCCATTACGGAACCGGAAAAGCCACTTCGGCTACATTTGGTCTCGGATTCCGCGTCGATGATGCTTGGCGTTCGCGCTGGTGCTTCGGTGGAAGTTGTTTGGTAGAAATCGAGTCTGGAGCTCGTTCGCGAGCGAATTGAATTGCCGTTTCGGATCGACTGAAGTACAACTAGACGATTGCAATTCCTTCCATCTTTCCACAATCCATTCAGACTGATCAGGTGCCTGATGACCGATTCGACTGCCCGTTCAAAGCCAAATCAAGTCCGCCCCGTCGCATTTGCCATGGTCATCCTGTTTGCATCGATGATTGCGATGCCGTTGGGGTTTGCCAACCTTCAGGAGAAACCGTCTAAGATGCTACGCCATATTGTCTTGTTTAAGTTTAAAGACTCGAGCAGCAAGGAAGATGTTCAGAAAGTGGTGGATGCGTTCCGCTCGCTCAAGACAAGTATTCCTCAAGTGGCTGCATTTGAATACGGAACAGAGAATAGCCCCGAGGGGCTTGCAGGCGGGTTCACTCATTGCTTTTTGGTGACATTCAAGTCCGAAGCAGACCGTGAAGTCTATTTGCCTCACCCGAAGCACAAAGAATTTGTGGAAGTGTTGAAGCCACATTTGGACAAAGTGCAAGTGCTCGACTATTGGGCGAGCGAGTAACTGTTGCTTTTTTTGGAATGAATTCATGACAAGTCAATTGTCCTGTACGAGGCCAGCGCCCGAGCTGCTGGCGCCGGCAGGAAACTGGGAATGTATCCACGCGGCGATCGAAAACGGAGCCGATGCAGTTTATTTTGGACTGGAAGCTGGGTTCAATGCTCGTGCACGAGCAGTCAATTTTTCTTTAGAAGATCTTCCAAAGTTGATGCAGCTGTTGCATCGGCGCGGGGTTGCGGGCTATGTCACGCTGAACACGCTGATCTTCACGGATGAGCTCGCGCAATTTGAGCATCACGTAGCCCAGCTCGCTTCGGCAGGTGTCGATGCTGTGCTGGTGCAGGATCTGGGTGCCGTCCGGTTGATCCATGAGATTTGTCCCACACTGAGCGTTCACGCCAGCACTCAAATGACCATGGTTTCGGCGGAAACAATCCGAGCCATCGAGTCGCTGAAGATCGACCGAGTCGTGTTGGCTCGGGAGCTTTCAATAGCTGAAATCCGGAAGATTACGGCAGCGACGACGATGCCAGTTGAGACATTTGTGCACGGTGCTTTGTGTGTGGCGTATAGCGGTCAATGTTTGACTAGTGAATCCTTGGGAGGCCGAAGCGCAAATCGTGGGCAATGCGCTCAAGCGTGTCGATTGAATTACGATCTTATTTGCGATGGGGTTGATCAGAACCTTGGCGACAATCGCTACTTGCTCTCTCCACAGGACTTGGCTGGCTACGAACACATCCCTGATTTGATTGAAGCGGGCGTGTGTTCGCTCAAGATCGAAGGGAGACTGAAGACTCCGGAATATGTAGCCAATATTGTGGGGCACTATCGAAAGGCGATCGACGCTGCGATGGAGGGTCGGCGTTTGAAGTGGACTGAAGATTCCAAACGTGAAATGGAGATGAGCTTTTCGAGAGGCTTTACTCCTGGTTGGCTGGAGGGGTGTGATCACAAACGATTGGTCCCAGGTCTTTCCAGCTCTAAGCGAGGAGTCGAAATCGGCAAGGTGGTTGCGCTCCATGGGGAACGTTTGGTGGCTGACCTCGACTCGTCCATTATCAAAGGGGACGGAATTGTTTTGCAGGGGGATCGGATTGCTGGCGCGGAGATTGGGGGGCGCGTCTTCCAAGTTTTCGTCCAGGGGAAATCAACCGACTATCCGGCGTCTGGACGTGTGGAGCTGGCCTTTCAAAATGGACTTCTGAAGAACGCTGATGTTCACCCCGGACAAATCATTTGGCAAACCGATGCACCTCAATTGAGCAAACGACTTCGAGCGAGTTTTGCTTCCGAGCAATTCGCGCGACGTTTGTCGATCGACGTTCAGTTTCGAGCAAGTGTTGGCAGCCCGGTCGCCATGGTGGTTCGGTGGGAAGCTAGCGACGGCAGCCAGCGTCAATTTGAACTGCAAAGCGATCATGTTTCGGAGGAGGCAAGAAAGCATCCGACGTCCGTTGACGATCTCAAAAAGCAGCTGTCTAGGCTTGGCAATACTCCTTACCAGTTGCGTGACTTGCAAGCCGAACTGGCAGGTAGCCCCATGATCCCCTTGAGCGTGCTGGGCGAGTTGCGAAAGGAAATGGTCATTCGTTTGGATGCGGCCCGCATGGAATTGCCGACGCGAACGATTTCGGATGCTGGCGTGAGTGCTCGCATGTTGGATTCGATTCCTGTGACGTCCAAAGCCTCGCCATCGGATCCCGAGCTTATTGTATTGGTTCGTTCGTTGCAGCAACTGGAGCAAGTGCTGCAAGCCGGGCAGAAAATAGTCTACGTCGATTTTCATGATATCCGTGAATACCGGCAGGCTGTTCAGATGTCGCATGAAGCGGGTGCGACGGTGTTCCTTGCAACGCTCCGCATTCAAAAGCCGGGTGAGCTGGGACTGTTCAAAGCTTTGGCCAAGCACGGGGCCGATGGATGGTTGGTCCGGAACTTAGCTGCCTTGGAGTACGCAGAGCAAAACAACATACCAAGTGTCGGGGACTTTTCGCTGAATGTCACGAACCCTTTGACAGCTCAGTGGTTGATGAATCGCAAGGTCCAGCGTGTGACTGCTTCGTATGACTTGAATCGCGATCAATTGACCGAATTGGTTCAGGGAATGCCTAGCGGTTGGCTAGAGATTGTGATTCATCAGCATATGCCGATGTTTCATATGGAGCATTGTGTGTTTTGTACGGTTCTTTCGCCGGGCACGAACAAGTCCAACTGCGGTAGGCCGTGCGACCGACACGATGTCAAACTTCGCGATCGGCTGGGGGTGGAGCATGTGTTGCATGCCGATATCGGTTGTCGCAACACGTTGTACAACGGGCATGCCCAAAGCGGTGCAGAGGCCGCGGAAAAGCTCATTAAATTGGGCATACAACACTTTCGAATTGAGCTCCTGCGCGACGCGCCTACCGATGAAACTCGGCGTCTCCTGTCCTTGTATCGCGATCTCCTGCAGGGGAAAATAGACGGGGCAACCGTATGGAAATCGCTTAAAGCGGAAAATCGTGTCGGCGTTACCCGCGGCACGTTAGAACATCCTCGTAATCCACTGGCCATTTTGTAGATTCGGACGTGACACACCGTCCGGTCTTGCACTGTCTAATCGTACTTTGAACTTGATATTCGTTACTCTCAACAACCACTAGTACTAAATTGAACGCAAACGAGCTATTCGACAAACTGGAAAGCACAGTCAAAGACCAGGGCGCATCGCATGCGGCACGGCTGCTGGTGGAACAAATGCGAAATGAGAAACGTTATTCGGAGCTCTTTGAAGCTTTAAAGATGTTTCATCGCGTTGAGCTTGGCTTGCCAGCCGTGCAAATCAATCCGTCGGGTGAAGACGATGAAAACGCATCCGGTGCGCTCAAGAATTCGGAGATCCAGGATCAACTGGATAAGAGACTGATCGAAGCATGTGGCGAAGTAGGAACTGCGTTGCTCCGACAGGGAAGTTTGCAGGAAGGTTGGATGTACATGCGAGCCGTTGGCGATCGAGCTGCTGCGGCTGCCGCCATGGCCGACATTGAAGTCACTCATGAAAATCTCGATACGGTCCTGGGGCTGCTGGTGCATGAAGCGGTCGATATCGGTCGAGGCACAAAGCTTTCGCTGGATTTGCGAGGCACCTGCAACACGATAACGATGTTGGAGTCGGTGGTGTCGATGCGTGGCCGTGCCGATCAGCAAGCTGCTGTCGGGACGTTGGTCGAGCATGTGCACAGCGAGCTTTTAGCGAGCCTGAAAGCGGATATCGTGCGACGTGAGAAGCTGGATGCGACCAGCGATGTTCATGCATCGAAATCGATTGAAGCCTTGCTTGCGACACGCACTGCGTTATTGCGCGATGGGTCGTATCATTTGGACACAACGCACCTGGCGTCGACAGTCCGGTTCGCACGAATTCTTGACGATGCTCGCCTATTACGTCTGGCGGTGGATTTGGCGCAA
>CAITIF010000846.1 GCA_903892365.1 uncultured Pirellula sp.
TCAAGCACCACTGGAACCTGAAAGGTAGCCAGGTATCGGCTTCGATACGTCATGAGGCTATTGGTAATGCGGAGAATTGCTTCAATCGTGGCAGGCTCTTCATTGCGTTCGGAGGCAAAAAAGATTCGGACAAGATTATTGATCTGCATGCTTCGTTCGATTCGTACACCAAGATCCAAGAATCGCCATCCGAGCGTTCGTGTCATGTTTTCAGCGATCAAGCCAGCGAAGCTTGCGAAATCCGCAAGCAATCGATCGAGCATGGAAATCACGTCTAAATTTCGGAGTTGAGAATCGTAGCGATTTGGATCGACTGTCTGTTGGATGCGGTCGATGGTGCGCCACATGTCGGGCGAAATACGGTCTCGAACGCGTACGGCATTGAACACCGCGCTGTTGATGGTGGTTCGCAGCCCCAACGGCTTTTGGATGTCGAACATTGCAGTCGGAAGCACATCGATTACCGCAGGGGTGCGGCGACTGAACTCAGGTATGACATAATCGGGATCGATATGACCATGTTCAGCGAGAACCCGAAGCATTGGGCGATAGTGGGTTTCTTCTGCATTTTCCGATTCCAGGGTTTCAAAAACAGCACGCATCAATCGGGCAATCTGCTCAGCCCGCTCGATGTACCTGCCAAGCCAATACAGATTATCCGCGACACGGCTTGGAAGTTCCGAACCGCTGCGTCGAGGAAGAACTTGGGTTGTCGATGGCTCCAGTAGGCTAATTTCGTTTTCATGTTTCTTTGCGATGATCCAGACGTCTTGGCTCCGTTCCCCCGACTTCATGGTGTAACTAAGTGCTTCCGAATTTCTAGAGACTCGGGCAAGCGCACCAGGCAGAGTCTTATACCCTTCATCGGTTGAAACTAAATAGGTTCGCAAGGCAAGGTGCCACGGTTCAACGCGTCCTTCCATCAATACAGGAGTCGTCGATCGTTCGATGGTTTCTTGCGCAACGAACTCTTCAGGGGCGGCATTCATTTTGCGGATCAATTCGGCTCGGCTTTCCTCTGTCAGCGATTGAGGATGGAAAGGAGGCTCATCCAACATTCGAAAAGCTGGCCGGATGGATAAGTTATCCAAGTTGTTGATCACGTATTGTTTTTGTTTTTCGTCACCACACCACCAAGTCCGAACCGAAGGTAACTTTAGATCTTCTTTGAGCAGAAACCGGCAGATGTCTGGCAAGAAGGGAAGGAACACGGGGGACTCGACCAAACGGCTACCAATGGAATTGGTGACTGCAACCATGTTGTTGCGCACGACATCCAGCAGGCCTGGCACACCGTATTCGGACGAGCGAAGTTCTACCGGATCGCAATCGTCATCATCGATGCGACGAAACAGAACTTCTACAGGTAGAAGTCCGCCAAGCGTTTTCAATTGGATCACTCCGCCGCGTCGGGAAAGATCCCCTCCTTCGGCCAAGGTGTATCCCAGATACCGCGCCAGATAAGCATCTTCAAAATAGGATCGTCCAAGTGGTCCTTTCGTCCAAAGTACAATTCTTGGATTTTCTTTGGTTCTTGGTGCAAGACTTCGAAGCTCATCCTTCAGCATCGCGTAAAACGGAGCGAGCTTTCTTACTGGTAGCTTTCGAAATATGGGTGAGAGCATCCGCGAGGTAACAATTCGATTTTCCAGCACGTACCCTAAACCGAACGGCGACTTGGTACGATCCCCCACGACTCGCCATGAACCATCCGATGCCCGAGCGATGTCCGCGACATAATACTGAAGGTATCTATGCACCGAGGAATAAAGACGGCTGTAAGCGGGGTGCCATGCGGGGTGGCCGAACAAGAGCCTGGGTGGAATGACCAGCTCTTTAATCAGACGCTGGGGACCATAGAGATCGGCGAGAATCGCTTCCATCAAACGAGCCCGTTGAGCTAGTTTCTCCGAAACTTGTTTCCATTCTGCTTCGGCAAGAACCAGCGGAAGTGCGTCCAGAAGCCATGGACGAGAAGTTTGTCCTTCTGAATCATGCGGATTGAAGGAAACGCCGTCACGTGCAATTTGAGCCAATGCTTGTTGCCTGCGGTTTAGCAGTTGCCCCATCCCCATGGTATTAAGCCGTTGAATCACGTCGTTCCATATGGGTCGAATCGTCCCATCCTCGTGGACAAGTTCGTCATACACACCTTGAATCGGACGGTAATTACTAAACACCGAGCTCACTATTCCATTCTTCGTCGTTGGAGAGGATTGCTTTGCCGATTGCTGAGTCGCGGGGAAGGTGGACCGCAAACTTTCGGGCGAGTAACATGAGGCTCAGTGAAGGTCCTGCTGCGTGCTTCATGGCGTTTGGTCATGCCCCAAGGTGGACAACTGGCTAATTCATAAGCCGAATTACTACATTATGGCATTCGCGTGTCGCAACTTGAATCTCGAATGTTACCTCTGGGTAAGTTCTTGAGGTAATTTCAATTAGTAATCGCGACTCATGTTGGACTAGAAACCGATATTAAATTAATGGCCTACGAAGGTCCAAAGTCAAAGGAAAAAAGGAATTCTCTTCGACGGAAGGGATCGCCACCGATCCTGGGGTGTGTCCCATTGGAAAGAATCTAGCCACGCGTCTTGCCTCAGCTTCGTACGAGTTTACAGGAAAAGTTTCGTAATTTCGGCCGGCTGGATGCGCCACGTGATAGGTGCATCCGCCAACCGAACGCTCGGTCCAACGATCTAACATATCAAAAACTAGTGGCGTGTGCAGTGGGATGGTCGGATGCAAGCAGCTAGCAGGCCACCAGGCTCGGTAACGAACGGCTGCAACATACTGCCCCTGCATTCCCGTCGGATGAAGGGGAACCCGTCGTCCATTGCAAGTGATAACATGCCTCGAGCCTGTTAAACCACTGACCAGCACTTGAATTCGCTCCACGGAGGAATCGACGAAACGCACGGTTCCCCCCCCGGCTGGCTCATCTCCCAACACGTACCAAGGTTCAATCGCAGATCTTAGTTCCAGTTCGATATTGTCTTTTTGCAAGTTTCCAATCACTGGGAATCGAAATTCAAAATGAGGTTTGAACCACTCTCGGTCGAATGCAAAACCTGCACGATTCAAATCCGATAAAACATCGGAGAAATCGGACCAAACGAAATGAGGCAACAAGAAACGGTCGTGCAACGAAGTACCCCAGTCCACGAGCTGTTCTTCGAAAGGCTTATCCCAAAACTTCATCACCAGAGCTCTAATTAACAATTGCTGTGCCAAGCTCATGCGTGAATGAGGCGGCATTTCAAAACCGCGAAGTTCCACTAACCCTAAGCGGCCAGTGCTGCTGTCGGGCGAGTAAAGTTTATCGATACAAAATTCTGCTCGATGCGTGTTTCCGGTTAGATCCACCAACAGATTACGGAAGATACGGTCGACCAACCAAGGAGGGCAGTGCTGTCCTCGCGGTGGTATCAGACGCAGAGCCAGTTCCAGTTCGTACAAGGCATCCCGTCGTCCTTCGTCCACGCGGGGGGCTTGACTTGTAGGTCCAATAAAACGGCCTGAAAACAAGTAGGAGAGCGAAGGATGGTTTTGCCAGTAAGCGACGAAGCTCTTCAGTAAATCAGGCCGACGTAAAAACGGACTGTCGGAAGGGGTCGAGCCGCCGAGGACGATATGGTTCCCGCCCCCAGTTCCGGAATGTTTGCCGTCCAGATCGAACTTCTCAGTCCCCAACCGCGTCTGGCTAGCTTCCTCGTAAAGAATCGTTGTCCGCTCGACGAGTTCGTCCCAAGTGGCGGATGGGTGGACATTGACTTCGATCACACCTGGGTCTGGTGTGACCTTAATACAATCGAGGCGGTCGTCATGAGGTGGCAAATAGCCCTCCAAAACAATCGGCATTTGCAGTGCTGTCGCGGTAGCTTCGATGGCGGCAACCAAATCAAGGTAGTCTTCAAGGATTGCGACTGGAGGCAAGAAGACATGCAGCTTACCTTTGCGAGGCTCAACACATAGGGCGGTTCGGACAACGTTGGTTGCTGAGGGAAGTTCAAATTGTTTTTTCTTTCCCTTACCGCCTGTCTTCAATATTCGGTCCGCGATCCATTGCTCCTGTGGTAGCAGCTGTTCTGTGACACCCGTAATTGGCTGCGCAAGTTTTTTCTCTTGAACAAAATGTTGGTAATGAGTCCCCACGTTTGGAAGCGGGGGCCGGCTTACCATGGGATCGACGGGCTGGTCTGTGTTTCGCTGAGCCACCGGCACCCAGGGCAGCGAATCCAAGGGCAATCTCAAGCCCAATGGGGAGTCACCTGGTTGCAAAAACAACCGCTCCGATCGAACTGGCCAAGCACCGGAAATCCATTTGCGATGCCGAGCTTGCCACGACTGGCAAGTCAAGGGCATAACGAATCCAGTGGGTTGATTGAGCCCTCGTTCTAATGCCGCCGCAAGGCTCGCTCGGTCGTCGGCATCTCGAAGGTCAACACTGTCCGCTTGGATGTTGGGGGGTAAACGCCGTTCCTTGAGCAAGTAATGAAATACATCTTCGTAGGCTGGGTGGATAAAGTGAGTCGACACTTCCAGCAACTGCGCTAGCGTGGCAGAGAATCTTCGGGCTGCGTCCAGGCCCAGCCCGTAATCGCGGTCATGCTCTGCAATCAATTTTGGATCTTTCCAAATCGGCACGCCATCTTTTCGCCAGAAGCAAGAAAGAGCCCATCGCGGCAATGGTTCCCCGGGATACCATTTGCCTTGCCCGTAATGAAGCAAGCCGCCTTTGGCAAACTGAGTTCTCAATCGATTGATGAGCACTTCGGAAAGGGCACGCTTTTTCTCGCCGACTGCGGCGGTATTCCATTCAGCTCCCTCCATATCATCGATCGATACGAACGTTGGTTCGCCACCCATCGTCAGCCGAACATCTTCGGCTTTTAACCGACTGTCCACGTGATGGCCAAGTTGCTCGATGGCGGCCCAGGTTGCTTCGGTGTACGGTTTTGTGACTCGGGCTTCTTTCTCGATTCGCGTGATGGACATGCTGAAATCGAATTCAACTTCGCATTTCTCCAACGCTCCAGAAATGGGGGCGGCCGACATAGGTTCCGGGGTGCATGCCAACGGAATATGCCCTTCACCAGCCAGCAAGCCAGAGGTAGGGTCGAGCCCAACCCATCCCGCGCCAGGTAAAAACACTTCGGCCCATGCATGCAAGTCGCAAAAATCCGTAAGCGAACCAACAGGGCCGTCGATCGGCAAAACATCCGGCCTCAACTGGATCAAGTATCCGGAAACAAATCGCGAAGCTAGCCCCAAGTGACGAAGTGTTTGCACCAAGAGCCAGCCAGAATCTCGGCA
>CAITIF010000847.1 GCA_903892365.1 uncultured Pirellula sp.
CATTTTGATTAAAAAAAGCTTTCGAGATTTTTTGCCAATAGATGCTGCTGCGGCCTGTGCGGGAGCCATTGAGCGGGCTGCTGTTTCGGGTTAGACATCTGGCAAAATTTACTCGCTTCAGTTGCCCAGTGGTACGCAAGGTTTAAGTTATCGGTGTAGACCTTTTCAAGCACCGAACACTAGGCCTCTAGGTTCATTGTTCTTGCACGCGATGTCACCGAACGGACTGTTGTCGGAGATGCTTGAAAAAGCATGCAGAAATGGCACTTCGTACCAGCTTTTGTTCACCGATATCCAGATTCCTTTTATGGACGGCTATTCCTTGACCAAGACGATCCGAAAGCCAAAGAAGCCAATTGCGATCGTCGCGTTAACGGCACATGCATCTGATAGCGACAAACCCATTGTCCCTACGACTTTTGTTGCAGCAGTTCGCAATCCAATTTCGGTTGAGCAAGTGCGTCGCTCAGCGTTTGAAGAACTAGACCGATTCCGAAAAAAGTTTGATTTGCTGATATATCGTGAACGGAAAGTTGCAGACTTGGTTCTTGAAGGCAACGCAACGAAACAAATCGCCAAATCGCTTGGTATCATTGTAAAGACTGTGGACGTTCATCGCGGTCGAATCACGAAGAAGCTCGAAATCACCTCGGTCGCTCAGTTGGTCAAGCTATTTTTGGACGCAAAACACTCCTCCGCTCCTACCGTATTTGAAGACAGCTAAATTCAAGCAACAAATCACTTGCAACTGAAGATTGGGCAGTAACCTAGCTAACCACCTGGATTTTCCACGAAAGTCTATTAATTGGGTGAGTAGCCCGTTCCCCAATCTTCGACATCCCGTAAATTCTTGTTGGGTCATCGTTGTTCCCCTCACACATTACTGAAAGTGTCTCTATGTCGTTTTTGCAAAACCGGCGTTCATGGTTGATGAAGCTATCCGCCATTGGGATTGGTGGAATAACCTTTCAACGTGCGTTAGCGCACAAAGCAGTAGAGTCTGGGGCTGTTACCTCTGCAATGATTCAGGAATCGCAATGGATAGCCGACATTGAGTTGACTGATGAGGAGAAGGAACGATTGCTTAAACAACTGCAAGCTCAGTCTGAACACGAGCGTCAGTTAAGAAAGGTAGAACTGGACACCGACGTTGGACCAGCGACTGCATTTGCCCCCTACTTCTTTGCGGAGAATTTACCGGAGGACAGCTTACAGGCGGATGAAGCAAAATCTCTCAATCAACAATCAACAAAGGCATGGAACATTCGGTCGTTTGAGGCGGCAAGCCAAACAGACTGGAGCAACTCCGTCCAGGTCGCGCAATCCAGCATCGTCGAACAAGCGATGGCTCTTAGATCGGGCAAAATCACCAGCCAGCGTCTCGCGAAAATCTATTTGGAAAGAATAAAGCGATTCGATCCCATTTTACGGTGCGTCGTAACCTTGACAGAAGAGCACGCACTTCAACAAGCCAAGCGAGCGGACGATATGTTTGCAGCAGGCGAAGACCGAGGAATTTTGCAGGGTATTCCATGGGGTGCGAAGGACATCATTGCGGTCCCTCCGTTCCCGACAACCTGGGGCGGAAAGCCCTATCGCGAACAAGTACGTCCCAACATGGCAACTGTCGCTCAGCGACTAAATCAGGCAGGAGCTGTCATGTTGGCGAAACTATCGGTTGGAACGTACGCGATGGGCGATGTTTGGTACGACGCAACAACGAAGAATCCATGGAACATTGCTCAGGGTAGCTCTGGATCGTCGGCGGGTAGTGCTTCCGCCGTTGCTGCTGGCTTGTGTGCATTTGCAATTGGTAGCGAAACGCTGGGCAGTATTGTCTCCCCGACACGACGTTGTCGTGTGGTTGGTTTGCGTCCTAGTTTTGGACGAGTCAGTCGATTTGGGTGCATGCCGCTTTCTTGGACGATGGACAAAATTGGCCCCATCGCGAGGTACGCGACGGATTGCGGTATCGTCCTGAGTGCCATCCAAGGGGCCGACGGCAAAGACCCCACGGTCGTCGAAAGACCATTGGATCGAATCGAGCAATTGGACATCACGAAACTTAGGATTGGTTTCGTCCCGAACCAGCTTTCCCAGAGTGAATCCATGGTGCTAGAGAGACTAAAGCAGGCGGGTGCAGAGACGGTCTCCTTTGAGTATCCCAACACGCTTCCTCAGGAGGCGCTTCTTGCTGGTCTGGATGTCGAATCCGCATCCGTTTTTGATTCACTTTTTCGAAGCGCGCAATCCGAAGAAGACTTCGGCCTTTGGGGAGATTCGTTTAGAAAATCCCAATTCGTTCGTGGCATTCATTATGTTCAAAGCCTCCGGGCGAGAACCCTGCTTATTCAAGAGACTGAACGTATCTTGCGCACGATGGATGTCGTGCTTGGGGGAGACGATCTGCTTCGAACGAATCTCACAGGGCATCCAAGTATGATCATTCGATGCGGTACTCAAAACCTTGACGTTCGATCTCAATCGGAAAATGACAAAAATGAAAAATCCGACACCCCGCCTCGATTTGGCCCGAGGACGGTCAAGCTCACAAC
>CAITIF010000848.1 GCA_903892365.1 uncultured Pirellula sp.
CCGTAACAGTTCGCACATGGCAACCGATGGTTCCAGGGCATGGAGGGACACTCCTTCCAGCCTGCTCAAAATCTTCGTAAGCGCTCCGGAACCTGCGCCAACGTCAAGCACTTTGTGCCCAGGCAAAACAGATACGGCTTCTAGGATATCGGTCAGGTACGCGTCTTCATCTTCGGCCGTTAAGGTGCCGACAAAAGTATCGTAATCTTTCGCTTCTTTCGCGTCGTACTTGGCGAAAAGTCTGCCTCGAAGCAGTTCTCGCGATTGATTCCAATTCATGAGGTCTCTTTTAAACAACAGGCGATCAGGTTGTGTTGGTGAACATGATCAAAATGACGGCTCACATTCTACAAAAACTCTCATCGACATGGAAAGGACTCCGGTTATCGGCCCCACAAGGTGGAAGGTGCTGTAATAGGCCGTAACAAGTCGCTTTGGACGCAGTTACGGCTTGGCACGCTAGATAAGATTAGCTAGTTCATTGAGGGTAGTGAGCTTCAAACGGGGGTGCCGTAACTGCGTTATCGCTTGTTACGGCCTACGTGATTGTTACGGTTTCCATGTTCCGATCAAGAAACCAGGGGTTGCCTAACTCCATGGCGTTAAGCCGCTTTTCCTCTACGATCTCTGTGCTTCTTTGAGGTCTCTCAGTACGCAAGCAGACATGAAAAGAGTCTGTCGAAAAAAGGGGGGCGAAAAATTTCCGAGCCTTGCTTTTGCTAACTATCTTTCGACCCCCATTTTTCGACCGCAAGCATTGTTATTGATTCCGAACGTCCTTTTTGAGGAACGTTCCACTTTTGATGTTGAATCGTCACAATGAAAGGTTCCAGCAATCTTGTCGCCTTCAAAACGGCTCGCTATGGTGCTTGCATCCCTCCAGGATGCTCGTATCGCGTGGTGCACCGTACCGGTGGTGTCGCTTACGCTCAACCACCGGCTACAGGCTTTCATCCTTCCAGGATGCAGACTACCCATGTAAAACCACAATAACGCGCTACGCTAATTGGTAATGTGGAACCGGTACCTGACTGGTATCTATTGAGGGTGCACTACCATGTGTCCATAAATCAACAACACCGGTGCAAGTGCATGTTAATCGCGTGAAAGAGTCATTACCTCTTTTCCTTCTGCCCCCACTTGTATTTTGCCGTCCACGAATGGAAAACGCTCGCGATTCTATTTGAATGAAAATTTTACGACAAACTGCGCAATACATTGAAAAAGTGACGTGGCCTGGGATCTGACATTCAAAAGAAGACTAAAGCACGCCGAGTTGCTATCATAGAAGAATCCTACCCCATCCGCCGACGGAATCCCATGAACCGTGGCCCCATTCCAAAAACAAGCACTCCGCTAACCAACCAAGGTCGCAATCCTTGAACCCGTTCTGCCATATCTCTCGACACGACTTCCTCGCCAACATGAGCAGCGGTATCGCAGCTTCCAAGAAGCCATTCAATATCCGTACTTCCGAGACCCTACGCCTTGGACAATTCGTCCTTGTCCTAGTGGGTTTTGCGTTGGCGCTGCCTGTAGCTGCGACTTCGCCAACGGAAGAGAAAAGTCTCGCAGAGCGGCAGGCGGAGACGAAGAAGGTCTTCGACGATCGTGTTGCGCCCTTTTTCAAGACCTACTGCACGGATTGCCACGGCATTTACCGAATGGAGGGTGGCATCAACTTTGCCCCAACGCTGACGGCTCCCGGAGTTGCCTCGTCGGCCAAGGCTTGGAAACAAGCGCTGGCCAATATTAAAGCTCACGCCATGCCCCCTAACGATGCAGAAAAGCAGCCGACCGAGGAAGAGCGGCAGATGTTCGTCGATTGGATGGAGATGATCAAATATCTCAGCCCGAAGGACCCGGGGGCTTTTGTGATTCGTCGACTGACCAAGATGGAATACGGTAACACGCTGCGGGATCTCTTTGGAGTGGATCCGTCGGTCGCTGCGGATTTGCCAGACGAAGTATTCGGCGAGGGGTATTTGAATACACTGTCGCCACTTCAATCCGAAAAGTATCTGGGCATCGCCAATGAAGTGCTGAATCGGATTTTTTCGTCGAAGGACGCGCAGCCCAATGAGATACAAAATCGACTCTTCGGTGAAACGCCAGTCCCCGGATCGGACCTCCGCGCGGCGGCGAAAACAGCGGCGCGTTCGCTGACTCGGCAAGCCTTTCGCCGACCCGCATCCGAAGCGGAACTGGACGTGCTGCTCGGAGTCTTCGATCTGGCTCAGGCTAACGAACTCGACTACCGAGCGTCGCTTCGCTTGATGCTCAAGGCGGTCTTGGTATCCCCACAATTCCTGTTCATCACGCCCGCAGCAGAGGTCACGTCGGGGCAGACAATCGCTCCGCTCGATGACTATCAACTCGCATCGCGCTTGTCGTATCTGCTGTGGGCGACAATGCCCGATGCGGAACTGTCCGCGCTCGCCGACAACGGTACCCTTCACGAGCCAGCAATGCTCCAAACACAGGTGAAGCGACTGCTCGCCGATCCGCGTTCGCGGGCGTTGTTCGATGGCTTCGGCGCGCAGTGGCTCGGGCTAATGGGACTCGAGAACAAGACCTTCGACTCCGCAATGTTTCCGCAAATGACCACTGAGATGCGCGTCGCGATGGTTGACGAAGCACGGTTGTTCTTCGATAGCATGATCCGCGAAAACCGCAGCGTGATCGGCTTCGTGGACAGCGATTACACCTTCCTCAACGAAACTCTCGCCACGCTGTATGGGCTGGAGAAAACAGTCACTGGACCGGAGATGCGGAAGGTCAAGATAGAGGATGCAAATCGCGGAGGCATCCTGGGCATGCCCGGAGTCCTTGCGATGACTTCGTTCCCAAATCGCACCAGCCCCGTGAAACGCGGCGTGTGGGTGCTTGAACAGGTTCTCGGCGAACGCGTTCCGCCAGCGCCGCCGAACGTTCCGCCATTGGACAAGCAGGACAAGCAAGCCGTGGAGAATCTAACTCTGCGGCAACGCACTGAACTGCATCGTACGAACGTTGTTTGCGCGAACTGCCACAAGATTCTCGATCCGATCGGCTTTGGTTTGGAGAACTTCGACGCCATAGGGCGCTGGCGCGATCAGGACGATTCCGGCGGACCAATCGATGCTGCGGGCGAGTTGCCAGGCGAAAAGCGATTCTCAAATCCTCGCGAACTGAAAGCGATCATCGCAGCGCGGAAGGACGAATTGGCTCGGAACCTCACGCGGAAGCTACTGGCTTATGCCCTGTGTCGCCAGCTCGAAGGCTACGACGAGATCGTGGTCGATCAATTGATGGAAGTCATCGCGAAGGATGGCTACCGCATGCAGACGCTCATTTCCGAGATCGTCACCAGTTATCCGTTCGTTAATCGCAGCATCCATGAACCCGAGGCCCTGACGTCCCATGGTCAATAAACTCCGTATCGATCGTCGTACCTGTTTGAAAGGACTCGGCGCAACCCTCGCGCTACCGCTTTTAGAAACCATGGGCTGGGCCGACTCTGGCAAGGGCAAGTCGGTCGCACCACCGGTACGCCTTGGCTTCATGTATATGCCGCACGGCGTCATTCCTGATCAGTTTTGGCCCGCGAATGCAGAGAGCTTTTTGACTTCGCCTCCGCCCGCTTTGGAATCGCTAAAGTCCGTGCTCGACCAATGCCTGCTCCTGAAGGGCATCTCGGGCGTTCCGATCGCGCCTTTCGATGGAGCGCCGCACGCGTTGGAACTCTCGACCTGGCTCACGGCGCAGCTCCCGGATGCAGACACGCGGAGCCAGATCAACATTGCAATTTCCGCAGACCAGATCGCGGCCAATTATGTAGGCGGCTTCACTTCGTTGCCTTCACTGGAGCTGGCCACGATGCCGCAGACGCACAAGGAGAATCAGGAGGGGTTGAACGAAGGATATTACACGCACTGCAGCTTCCGGTCGCCGACGCAGCCCGTCCCCGCCGAGACAAATCCTCGCAGTGTGCTCAACAGGCTTTTTGGAAAAACGGACCAACCCGGACAGCTCGCCGAAGTGGACCCGCTCGATCGACAGATGCTCGACTTAGTGCTCGATGGAGCCAAAGACCTGCGTCGGAAACTATCGAGGGACGACCAGCACAAACTGGATGAATACCTCGACAGTGTGCGCGCCGTGGAGCGTCGCATCGCCGCCATCGAGTATCGCCAAAAAGAGGCTGCGATGGAGAAGGCCGGGGTTGCTTCGAGCAAACGCAATGCTTCCGATTCGCCGCGGATTGAAATCAAGATCCCGTTGGGTGACAAACGCAGCGAATACATGCAGGTCATGTGCGATCTCAACGTGCTTGCCTTCCAATCCGACACGACTCGTGTCAGCACCTACATCGGCTCCACGCCGAATGGAGTTTCCTATCCCGAGCTCGGTTTCAATGACGAGCATCACTCCCAAACCCATCACGAAAACAAACCCGAGCCAGTTGCAAAGGTTGCCGCGATCACTGCGTTCAATATCGCTCAGTTCGCTTATATGGTGAAGAAGATGGCTAATCTCCGCGAAGGGGAAGGCAGCCTGCTCGACAACTGTATCATGATGTGGGGATCCGGACTCGAAGACGGAGACAAGCACTCCCGCGAAAACCTCCCTTTTATCATCGCAGGCAAAGGAGGCGGCACGATCAACTCGGGACGCTTCCTGCCAGATACCAAAGGCAATCAAGGGGATTTGCTCACCACGATCCTAGCGTGCGCGGGCATCCCGCTTGATAGGCCCATCGGCATCGCGACCAAGAAGATCCAGGAGATGACTGTACGTCTGTAGGCGAGTGACAAAGTAGATCAGACGCTACCGACAAAAGTCATTTTCGTTTCCTTGAGCGGAGACGCTTTCCGATGTAAGGTTCGGAAATTTTTCGCCTCCCATATTTCGACAAAGTCTTTTTAGATTTCCCGTTCGCACTCCATCCGTTGTAATGATGCGTCAAAACGCGGAAGAATCTCGATCGCAAAACTTTGCGACGGAAAACGAAAAAACCCTGGGATTCACAAGGAAAACCAGGGTTTTTATAAGCGAGGTCGACGGGGCTCGAACCCGCAACCTCCGGATCGACAGTCCGGTGCTCTAACCAATTGAGCTACGACCCCTTCGCTTGGTCGGATTATATCCCTGGTTCCACGCGCTGCAAGGACTGTTGCCCTTCTGACCGCTATTTCCTAGGGATTCCATGGGCAGATGCCCCTGCTTCACCCGCTTATTGAGCAAAATCAGCATTTTTGATACTCGACGCCTGGGGTTTTGCAGCCTTTTTGGCTCTCGGCTTCGCGCTTTCGAGGCCACGGCTTGGCCCGCGACCTACCGTTCCAAAGGATGTTCTTTCTGCCCCCGGTACCAATAGGGATTTTGGGGCGTATTCGACCAAATAGATTTCCACCATGCAAACCATCACTAATTTCCTTTCTGGCATCGTCAAAGGCATTTGCTATAGTGTCGAACACATGAGCGTTACTCAGTGGTCCATTTTTGGAATCACCTCGGTGGTGCTTGGGTTCCTTTGCTTGCGATCTACAAGACACTAGTTCGCATCCATACCTTTAACTCTTCGAAAAACCATCAAACGGATTTGATATGCAACCCACGGCTGTCCCAGCGGATCGTCTTCTCGAGCGATTTCTTCAGTATGTTCGCATCGGAACGGCAGCCAATCCGGAAAATGATCAGTACCCCAGCTCACCTGGACAGTTGACACTGGGGCGACTTCTTGCGGACCAATTGCTAGAAATGGGCGTTGCCGACGCGCATCAAGACGAGAATGGTCTAGTTTGGGGCACTATCCCCTCGAATGTTTCGTCACCTTGCCCAACCATCTTGCTAAATGCTCATTTGGACACTTCGCCTGAAGCACCCGGAGACCATTGCCATCCTCAAATTCTTTCCGACTACGATGGCCAGCCAATTGTTCTGAAAACAGGCGAGATCATCGATCTTGAATCGACTCCTGAACTCGCGGACTTGATCGGTCACACCCTGATTACCACCGACGGAACGACGTTGCTGGGTGCTGATGACAAAGCTGGCGTTGCTGCCATCATGCAATGTGCTCAGACATGGTTAGAGAACCCGCAGATCCAACACGGGCCCATTCGGATTTTGTTCACCTGCGACGAGGAGATTGGCAGGGGGACTCGGCACTTTCATGTGAAGACCTCCGGCGCCGATTTGGGATACACGTTAGATGGCGGCGGAGCAGGGACCGTTGACGTTGAAACCTTTTCAGCGGATGGAGCCACTGTTACGTTTCGCGGCCGCAATTCTCATCCTTCGGTTGCGAAAGGCAAAATGATCAACTCGGTTCGCGCAGCAGCAGAATTTCTTTCCAATCTACCGTCGCAAACACTGACCCCCGAAACCACCTCGGACCGACTTGGGTTCATCCATCCCTACACAATCCATGGCGGGGTAAGCGAAACGGTGATTCAGTTCATTCTTCGCGATTTCGATACGCCCAAGCTCCAGCATTACGCTGACTTGCTTCGCGAAACGGCAAACCAGGTTGTGCAGAAAACGCCGGGCCTTGAAGTTCATGTGGAGATCGCAAGACAGTATCGCAACATGGCGGACGTGTTGCGTCAAGCTCCGAAAACCATTGATCTCGCGGAACAAGCTTACCGCGATCTCGGCATTCCATACCGTCGTGATTCGATCCGTGGCGGGACCGACGGTGCATTGATGAGCGAGCTTGGTCTGCCAACTCCCAACTTATCGGTGGGGCAATTCAACATCCATAGCGTTCGAGAGTTCGCATCGTTGAACCAAATGCAATTAGCCGCCCAACATGTGATTCGATTGTGCGAACTTTGGACGCAAGCCTAAATACAGTGTTCAGTCATGGGTTGGCGTAGCAATCCATACGGATCGCATTGCTAGTTGGTTTTGTCCGTAAAGAACTTCAATGCGATTGGTTGCTTGCCTTCGATGTCGTAAGTCGCCGACAGCTCCAGTCCTCGGTCGCCACCCACCTCGATGTACTCCACACGGAAGGGGACTAGGCCGCGGGGGACCCGAACCCAACGGGTCAACGTCTGAAAGCCATGCGCTAAATCGTTGTCGATCACCATGTTGTTATTCAAATAAAGCTTGCTGCCATCGTCGGATCCAATCCCCATCCGCACCAAACCAGCCTTCGGGAACTGAATGTAGCCGGAATACACAATCGAATAACTTCGTTTCTCGGAAGTGTTCACCAAGTTTAGATCTACCTTCTCGACGACTCCTTGCATTACCGATTGGAGAACGGAATAGTCAGGTATCGAAGGGAACAAACCGTCGTAAAATTCATAATACACGCCCGGAGTTTTCGCTTCGTTCAAAACAAGTGACTCCACCGGAGAGGCTCGCAATTCAAGCGGAACGTTTTCGGATTTCGTACCGCGAGAGAATGTGACATGAACTGTATCCCCAGCCTTTCGTCCCCAGAGCCCTATCAACCACTCGTGCCCCTGTCGGATTGTTTGTTGATCGACTTGCTGAATGACGTCACCGCTGCGGATTCCCGCATCCCAAGCGGCCGAACCTTCAAGCACCTTCAACACAACCCCTTCGTCGCCTAGCATGTCATCTTGCAAACCGACTTCAAAACCACCGACCTCTTCCGCTGGAATCAAGTAAGGCATCAGCATACGAATTCGGTCCACTGGAATACCCCAATTCGTTCCCTCTTCATTTGTACTCTTGGATACTGCTAGGC
>CAITIF010000849.1 GCA_903892365.1 uncultured Pirellula sp.
CGCGACCGAATGTTGAATCCCGACTCAGCGAGACGATTGCATGCGATTGAAGAGTATTCGCAGCTTGGGGCAGGGTTTGGGATTGCGATGCGCGATCTAGAGATTCGGGGCGCGGGAAACCTTTTGGGGACTCAACAGAGCGGTCATATTGCGACGGTTGGATACGAACTGTATTGCCAGTTGCTCGAAGGGGCGGTGCGACAACTGACCAAGCAGCCACCCAGGATCAGCATCGATGTGGAGATCAACTTGCCGGTCGAAGCGTTCTTGCCAAACGATTACATCCCAGAAATTCGTCACAAGATCGACGTCTATCGGCGTCTCAGTCGGTTACAGAACGTACAGTCGATCGCAGATCTGAAGCAGGAGCTCGCGGACCGTTTTGGAGCTCCGCCCCCGTTGGTGGTTCGATTGTTGGATATCGCCGAGCTGAGAATGGATGCAGCGCTTTGGTCGATACGCTATGTGGGAATTGAAGACGGCTACATGTCCTTCACGTATACGGACCAAGGGCGAATTGAGCAATTGGCTCGAAGGCACAACGGTCGTCTTCGAATTGTCGATTCCAAGAGCGCGTATTGGCCGCTTCGGCCTGATGAACCCAAACCGGTGGCCGTCCCATTTGGAAAAGGGAATCCGCCTCGCGGTCACAATCCTCCCAGGGGGCAGGCTGTTCGGCCTGAGACCGATGCTGAAATCGTCGCCAAAACGGACTTGCTAGCGGTCTTAAGATCCGTCCTGACTTTCTCCTAAGAGCCTGCCGCCGCGAGCGAAGTTCAGCGATGCCCCGGTCGTTTTGATTTGCGGTACAATGCGAACGAGCAGTACTTGGCAGGTCCGCTGCGAACTTAACACGAACAACGAAACCTTGCTTTCTGGAGAAGCAACGAACTATGGATTACTGGCAACTTTCAGGCAAGCGGTTTGTGGTGATGGGGGTGGCGAATCGCAAGAGCGTCGCTTACATGATCGGGAAATCGCTGGAAGCGAATGGTGCGCTGGTGGAGTACGTAGTTCGGAGCCAAAAGCGGAAAGACGAAGTGTCGAAGCTGTTTCCGAACGCTCCGATTTGGATTTGCGATGTGGAGGACCAGCAGCAGATTGATTCCTTGGCAGTCGATTTAGCGAACAATTCGCAAGCCATTCAGGGCTTTGTTCATTCGATAGCATTTGCCGATTACAGTGACGGCATGAAGGCCTTTCATGAAACAACCAGAAAGCAGTTTTTGCAAGCGATTGATATTTCTTGCTTTTCTCTGGTTGCGGTCAGCAATGCCATCAAGGGCTTGCTGACCCAAGACGCATCGGTGGTTACCATTGGGATCTCGACCACCAAGATGGCGAGCGAAAGCTATGGCTTTATGGCTCCGGTGAAGGCAGCATTGGATTCGTCGCTGGCCTTTTTGTCCAAGTCGTTCAGCCGCTTTTCCAAAATCCGGTTCAATGCTGTTGGGGCAGGACTGTTAAAGACAAGTGCGTCGGCTGGCATCCCTGGATATGTAGATGCTTATCTCTTTGCGGAAAAAGCCATTCCCAGAGGATCAGGAGTAACGACCCAAGAGGTCGCCGATACGGTGGTGTTCTTGTTGAGTCCACGTTCCTCCGGCATTACGTCTCAGACGATTGTGGTTGATGCTGGAATGTCTACCAATTATTTTGATCAGGCGATCATTTCTAAGGTGTCGGGTCAATAGTAGCTAGTGCATCAGATTGTACTTCCTCGTACTCGTCGTGCTCGTGCTCGTGCTCAGTGGAACGGTACTCGTACTCGTACTCGAATGGATGCAGAAGACCGAACCCACCTTTGTCCATGAACGAGTCGAATTGGTAAAACGAGCCTGATTCGGTATTGGATCGATCGATCGATCGAGCACGAGCACGAGCACGAGCACGAGCACGAGCACGAGCACGAGCACGAGCACGAGCACGAGCAC
>CAITIF010000850.1 GCA_903892365.1 uncultured Pirellula sp.
CAGCCATCGAATGACAGGGCAAGTCGCAACGAACAGGGCTGGACATTTAAATTCTTGTTATGGAGACAATTGTCAACCGCTTACTCCCACCCATCGCTATCTTAGTGCTAGAGGAGCGGACGATCATTTTCCCATACCGCCCTTGAACTTCGGATGACTCAGATAAAAGTAGCTCAGCACGTGCTGAGAGACTGGTAATAAAGTAAGCCGACGAAGAGAACCTCCCAGGAGAGGCTTTCAATTCGTCGGTTTTTTTTTGCCTGCACCTCTTTCCAATCAATCACGACGCTGAGTGGAAACGAAGCCCTTTACCGACACCATCGACCTAACATGACAAACCGCTTACGAAGAATCCTAATCGTGGCATCTGACGCTCCATGGCGAGCGGAACTTGGCCAAATGATCCTGTCGGATTCTCATCATTCCTATGAGTTTTTCGAAGCGGACCTAGGATCAGTCGCTCTGTTACAGGTTCAAGACAACGCTAAAACTCCCTTCGACTGTATCTTGCTGGAATACCATCTTCCCGATTTCGACGCGCCCGCGATGTTGGCCTTGCTCCGCGATGGTCTCGAATTGCCTCCTTGCCCCATCGTTGTTCTCACAGCCCCTGAACACAAAGCTGTACAGGAGCTGCTACGCGCGGGAGCTCAAGACTATGTGGGAAAAGGCTGGACCACACCGGAAAGCCTAATCCGCGCTATCGACAACAGCATCGAGCGATTCTCTATGCTTCTTGATCGCAAGCAAAGTGCCATCGCACTCCAGGAAAGCGAAGAGAAATTTCAATTGCTTTTGGAATCTGCACCCGATGCAATCGTCATCTTCGACCAAGCAGGAAGGATTGTCCTCGTGAACGCCGAATCGCAGCAAATGTTTGGTTACTCGCGAAGCGAACTGGTCGGGAAAGGAATTCAAATGCTGCTGCCAGTTCGCGAGCCTACGCAAGGCAACGATTTGCAATCGAATACCACTTCCGTTCCGGAAGTATGGACGATGGGGAAAGGGCAATTGAGAACAGCGCTGCGAAAAGATGGGAATATGCTCTCGGTCGAAATTTCATTAAGCCCAATACTGATCGGCAGAACGCAAGGGAAACTAACGAAAACCGTACATAGTGAACTCGATAGGAGCATCAACCTTGAGGATCTCTGTGAAGGGGATCGAGAAACTCTCTACGCGAGCGAAGTACTGATCTCCAGTTCCATTCGTGACATCTCAAGCCGCGTTTTGACTGAAACGGCCATCCTTGAAAGCGAAGCACGGCTAGCACTTGGCGCCGAGGTGGCCGGGTTAGCTCTAGCAGAAGTGGATTACACCACGGGTTTAAATCACTTGACCGTGGACGCAGCTAGACTGTTTGGACTGCCGCAAGACCTGTTGGTCGTGCCCCGAGACGTCGTACACGCATCCTTTCATCCGGATGACCGTGAAGAACTGGATCTTCGTATCGCCGAATCGCTTTCACCGACTGGACGAGGCTGGTTCGCAATGGACCATCGCGTTCTTTGGCCCAACGGCGAAGTGCATTGGCTACGAGTCCGGAAACAAGTTTATTTTGAAGGCGAGGGCGACGATCGCAAGCCGATGCGCGCCG
>CAITIF010000851.1 GCA_903892365.1 uncultured Pirellula sp.
GGAGCTGCGAACAGCCGATTTGGGCCGCAGCGGAGTAATTCATGAGCGCCACCAACGCTTTGCCGAAAGTTGATCCCACCCCCGCTAAACTCACTGTTGGCGGAAAAGAAATAGAGCTTCCCATCTTCGTTGGAACCGAAAATGATCGGGCGATGGACATTTCGAAGTTGCTCCGGGATACGGGGCACACAACGATCGATGACGGATTTGCCAATACAGCAAACACCTACAGCTCAATCACCTACCTCGATGGCGATCGCGGAATTCTTCGCTACCGAGGTTACCCCATTGAAGAGCTAGCGGAACACTGCGATTTTCTTGAAACAAGCTATTTGCTGATTTATGGGGAGCTTCCGACCCATGAACAGCTCGAAAACTTCAAGGATTCGATCGAAAAGCACACGATGCTCCACGAGGACATGCGGTCCTTTTACAATGGATTCCCACGGGATGCACATCCGATGGCAATTCTTTCCAGCGTGGTCGGGGCGATGTCGACCTTTTACCAGGACGCACTGGATCCGCATGACCCTGATGAAGTGGAGGTTTCTATCCATCGCTTGATTGCCAAACTTCCAACCATCGCTGCTTACAGTTACAAAAAAGCCTTTGGTCAGCCCTTTATCTATCCCGATAACAGCCTGGATTACTGCCAAAATTTCTTGAGCATGATGTTTGCTTTGCCAAGCGAACGCTACCAACCCGATCCGGATTTCGTTCGGGCTCTTAATCTCTTGCTGATTGTGCATGCGGATCACGAACAGAACTGTAGCACGTCGACCGTTCGTTTGGTCGGCTCCTCCAATGCCAACTTGTTTGCTTGCATCTCAGCCGGAATCTGTGCTTTATGGGGCCCGCTTCATGGTGGAGCCAACGAGGCTTGCGTCAATATGCTCAAGCAAATCGCTGACGATGGCGGAAATGTCAAAAAGTATGTCGATATGGCCAAAGACAAATCCAGCAACTTCCGACTGATGGGGTTTGGGCATCGCGTTTACAAGAACTATGACCCGCGTGCAAAGATCATCAAAGCGGCCAGCGATGTTTTGCTGAATAAATTGAACCTGAAAGACCCGTTGTTTGATGTGGCCCAGGAATTGGAAGCGGTCGCACTGAAAGATCCTTACTTTGTCGAACGCAAGCTGTACCCTAATGTGGATTTTTATTCGGGCGTGATTTATCGCGCGATGGGTATTCCTGTTCAGATGTTCACGGTGCTTTTTGCCATCGGGCGATTACCAGGTTGGATAGCGCATTGGGTTGAGATGCAGAATTCGCCGAACACTCGGATCGGGCGTCCTCGTCAGGTCTACACAGGGCCTATCAAACGTGAAATCGTTCCTATCGAAAAGCGATAATTGAGGGTTCGCGTGTTACCTGATTCGGAGTCCCATTTGCCTGAATTCCAGAATGCCCTGCAAGAAGGGCAACTAGAACCTAATGGCGAATCGGCTTCCAAAGGTCCCGGGGCTCAAAAAATCTCTTTCGTTCTTGACAAACCAGTCTCGCAACTTTCGTGGATCAAAAAGTCCCTGTTGTTTGCGCAGCTTTCGCGATTGTCCTATGCCAATCCTGAACCGGTCGAGAAGAAAGCTTACGAAGCGGGCTTGGACGAGTGCATTTTTGTTGCTCGCGACGGTGCGGAGGCGTACATTCTGGGCAATCGAACCGACTGCATGGTGATCTGTCGCGGAACCGAACCGAACCAGTGGAACGATATCCGGGCAGATGCAAACGCTTGGACGGTGTCCACCGATGTGGGCCGAGTGCACAGCGGGTTCCATTCGGAAGTGAATGAATTGTGGCCCAAGCTGGAGCAGCTATTAAAAGAGAATCAAAGAACGCTTTGGTTTGCCGGCCATTCGCTTGGCGGAGCCATGGCCGCAGTATGTGCTGTCCGATGCAAAATCTCTTCGATCCCCTCGAATCCAGCGGCTATTTTTACGTACGGTGCGCCGCGCGTTGGCAACAGATCCTATGCATCTGTTTTGAAGATTAAGCATTACCGATGGGTCAACAACAACGATATTGTGCCGCGTGTTCCGCCCAGATGGTTGGGATATCGACACATGGGCCAGGAAATCTATCTTAACCGCCGAGGAAAAATCAGTTCGTTACGATCTTGGTTTCGGGTTCGAGATCGATTTCGAGGACTTTTGGCGTCACTTCGCGTTGGAAAGCTAGATTATTTCAGCGACCATTCGATGGTGGAGTACATTAAGCATATCCACAATATCCACGACGACGAGCTGAATGGCTTGCCCGTCAAAACCCCGTCCCACATACCCGCTGAATAGTCTATGCTCACCGCGATTATTGTTGTCTTTGTTGTTGGCTATCTGGCTATTGTTTTCGAGCACCAGATCCATGTTAACAAGGCGGCATCAGCAATCCTGACGGGTGTACTTTGTTGGTCCATTTATGCAATTGGCTACGAGCAGCTAGTGCCTCAAGCAGCATTTGATGCATGGGCTCAGCTTCACCACTCGGCCGATGACGCGGAACATGCCGTGGGGCATTTGCCCGCCAAGCTGTTGTTTGTCACGGAGCATCAGTTGGGTCATAGCTTCAACGAGATCGCAGGCATTTTGTTCTTCTTGATGGGGGCCATGACCATTGTTGAACTGGTTGACGCTCACGAAGGATTTTCGCTTGTTACCAAATTCGTAAAAGCTAGAAACAA
>CAITIF010000852.1 GCA_903892365.1 uncultured Pirellula sp.
CGCACGAAACTCGCTGCGAGGGTCCCGGCCCGGTTTACCTAACTCTTGGACAATATCGATCACGGTGGGCAAACCAACTTCCCCGTGAACAAATTCTTCAGGCTTGATCCGCTGAGACAAACTGGCGTTGCCTACCAGACTCAACGTCTCCACCTTCAGCGCCTTGGCCATTTTTTCCACAATGGGATAACTTTCCGGATGCACGGCGGAGTTATCGAGCGGTTGATCGCCACCACGGATGCGAAGAAAGCCAGCCGCTTGTTCGAAGGCCTTCCCCCCAAGTTTCGGAACCTTCAACAATTGTTGACGATTTCGAAATCTTCCGTTCGAGTCTCGATAGCTGACGATGCTCTCCGCGAGCTTTGGGCCAATGCCAGAAACATACGATAGCAACGAAGCACTCGCCATGTTCAAGTCGACCCCCACACTGTTGACGCACGATTCCACCTCGCGCTCCAAGCACTTCTTTAGCTGCGACTGATTTACATCATGCTGGTATTGGCCAACTCCGATCGACTTGGGATCCGTTTTCACCAGTTCCGCGAGCGGATCTTGAAGCCGATGCGCAATGCTGATCGCACCGCGGACAGTCACGTCCAGGTCGGGATACTCGCGCGCCGCTAGCTCGCTTGCCGAATAGATCGAAGCCCCCGATTCACTTACGATCGCTTTCGTAATCGGCAGTGAATGGGCGCGAATCAGTTCTGAGACAAAGGCATCGGTTTCGCGAGATGCAGTACCGTTACCAATCGCGATGAGCTGAATGTCGTATTTCGCAATCAGCTCGAGAACGGTTTTGGTTGCATTCTTGGTATCGCTTGTTGGAGGGGTCGGAAAGATGGTTGCGTTGGCTAGGAACTTGCCGGTTCCATCCACCACGGCTAGTTTACAGCCGGTGCGAAAGCCTGGATCGATCCCCAGTGTTACCTTGGGGCCAGCCGGCGGAGCCATGAGTAGATCGTGCAAGTTTTTCCCAAAAACCACAATCGCTTCGGCATCCGCTTTCTCCTTGAGCGATTGCATGATCGATGATTCAATCGCCGGCAGAAGCAACCGGTCCAAGCAATCTTGCACGGTGGCGACCAGATCGCGATAGAACTCGAATTGCGGATTGTGCACCAAGTGGTTGGTTACCCTGGGCAGCACTTGATCTATTTCTAGCTCCAGGTTTACCTTCAAAATTCCTTCGGATTCCCCGCGTTGCATGGCCAGAAAACGGTGCGATGGGATTCGAGCGACCGGCTCGCGATGGTCCGCATACAATTCAAACTTCTCTGCCTCCTCTTTCTTGCCCCGTTTGATGCCAGAGGTAATCTTTCCAAACTGCATGGCTTGCTCCCGAAGCCAATCGCGTGTTTCACGGTCATCGGACCATTGTTCCGCTACGATATCCAATGCACCTTGCAACGCAGTTGCTTCGTCGGGTACCTCAGGATTTTTGCCAACGTAAGGTCGCAGAACCTCGGGTTTCGCTTTGCCAAGCCGAACCTGCCGGATCAGGATGTCGGCTAACGGTTGCAAACCACGCTCGCGGGCGATGGTAGCTCGAGTTCGGCGTTTCGGCTTGTAGGGCAGGTAAATTGCCTCCAAGGATTGCATGTCTTGGCAGGCATGAATTTGGGCCCGCAAGGAGTCCGTGAGCAGTCCTTGTTCTTCGATCGATTTTAGGATCGTGTTGCGTCGCGAAAAAAGCTCTCGCGCCTTTTCAAGGGCGTCCTCAATCGCTCGAAGCGCGATCTCATCCAAGCCGTTGGTGGCCTCTTTTCGGTAGCGAGCGATAAATGGAATGGTGTTTCCATCATCCAAAAGACGAATGGCGGCTTGAGCTTGCTGGACCGAGATTCCGATCGTCTTTGCGATGGTTTGCGCTGCGACGTCCAAATCAAAGACCAAGTTTTTGTTATCAGGCATGGGAAAGCTCTGGGATGTGGTTGCGGGGGGAGCATGAACGCAAATGAACGCATTCGGGTTGTATGGATAAAAAGCTCAATTCGATCTTTCGGAATGCCGATGATTATAGTGATCGCACAAGCGAAGACATAACGAGTTAAACCGGGGGGTTCACTATGGTCCGCAAGGCCTTTTTGGTCGCAGCGCTAGCATTGGTTGCTGGTCTAGCATCTACAAACGAAACGCAAGCTCAACAGCCACAGGCCTACGGTCAAGCATGGGGTGGAGCCGCTAGCAATCGAGATTATCAGCGTTTCAATCACTACCCGTACGTCTACTATCCGCAGAATTTCTACGGTAGTGAGTACTACAAGAGTAGCGACAGTCTTTACCATCGCTATCCAGCCGAAATGCAAATACCGGTCTACAATCGCAAGTGGTACAACTACTACCCAACCAAGCAGAGATACCATTGGGGCCACCACTTCTTGACCGACGTATTCTAAGCCGAAACTCGGTTTCTCGGAACCAGCCTACGGCCCGCGCTCGGGTCGTGCATGCTACAAAACGAAGCCCGCAACACTGCGATTGTTCCGCAACGATCGCGGTGTTTTCGTTTTTTCGGACTATACTGAAGCGAAGCGGATCAAGCACCGATCGGATCTGGATAACTTGTGCCATTCCTAACCTGTGACATTTTTACCTTGCGCACTCACTTGCCATGAACCATGGACGATAGCAATCGGTCAGTAGCCAAAAGACAGATCGCTCGGCTCCTTGGGGGGGCTTCCAACCCAATCTATGTCCTTTCTGAGGACAACACGATTATTTTTGCGAACGAGGCGCTCGGCAAACTTCTCGATCGCCCAGTCGACTCGTTGTTGGGAATTCAGTGCACCTCGGATGAGATCCCGGACCAAAAATCCGAATCCGAAATTGCCAGCCTGCTTTCTCCGCCTGGAGGTTGGTCACGCCGCTCGATCAAGACGGTACCATTTGAACTTAGTCAAGATCCGAATACGGCGTCGGTTCGCTGTCTTGTTCCGCTTGAAGATTCGGAGAACTCCCCGCTACTTTGCTTGATCGGTGCGCGATCGACGTCGGATCCCTTTGGGTTTTGTGATGATCAATTAGGTGAAGTGCAGAATGTTTTGCGATCCACGCGAGCCCGCTACAAGCATGGGAACGCACTGTGGTTTCTGCAAGGAAAATCAGTTCGGGTCAAACGCGTCTTGGAACAAGTGCAGTTGGCATCTCAGACTTCGTGCAATGTCTGGATTGCAGGGCCGACAGGAGCGGGGCAACGTTCTCTGGTGGAAGCCATACATGCATCTAGCCATTCCGATCTTCAGACGCCGGATAA
>CAITIF010000853.1 GCA_903892365.1 uncultured Pirellula sp.
AGTTGGCGGTAGTGCTGGTAAATGCCGCCATAGTTTGCGTTACCAGATCATCTCGGTCCAAATAATCAAATGTAACCGGAGCGGTTGCGAATGTGCTTAAGTCCAATGTGCCGGCTCCCAGAAAACCCAACGCAGGAACAAGCTGAGGCTGGTCGGGAAAGAAATGGTCCGCAGCCAGTTGCTCACGTATCATCTGCGACCATGGTTTATCTTGATTCAGGGCATCGATTAAATAATCGCGATAAGGCCACGCATGGTCCCGTCCTACGTCGTGCTCGTATCCATGCGAATCTGCAAAGTGGATCGTATCCATCCAATGCCTTGCCCAACGCTCGCCATAACGCTCGGACGCAAGCAATCGGTCGACTAGTTGTTGGTAGGCTTGATCACTAGAGTCAGACTCAAACGCACGAACTTCTTCCGGTGTAGGTGGCAGTCCAATCAAATCAAAGTAAAGTCGACGAATCAGCGTGCGCCGATCCGCGCGTGCCGAGTGACTCAGTTGGTTCTGAGCCAATTTCGCTGCGATGTAGCTGTCAATGGGATTGGAAAAGGTGCTGTCAGGCGGGGAAACTTTGGTCAGTGGCCTTAACGACCACCAATCGCGAGGCTTTTGAGTATCGAATGCAGGGGCGGTCAGCCGATCATCAAACGCGCCTCGTTCAATCCAAGACTCAATCTGCTGTATCTCGGATTCGGGCATTCGCTCTTCCGGCATCTTGAGATCAGGAAGTTCGTGATTGATCGCTTGGACTATCAGGCTTCGAAGCGGGTTCCCTGGCTCCAAGGCAGGCCCCCGTGAGCCCCCCTTTTCCCAACCGGCCCGAAAATCCAACGCCAATTCGCTCTCAATCACCCCACTGCCATGACTGTGACATCCGAAACATCGCTTTTGCAAGATGGGCAAAACGACCTGCTGGAATTGATCTTCGTTGGATAAGTTCGTTTGCTCCTGTTTGGCCAACGCCACAGATTGAGACAATCCAGCCGCTCCAAGTACGAGCCCCAACAGGCAAATCCATACGCTGGGGATGAGGTCTTGAATACCGCATTGGTTTGTGCCGTTTACGTGGCGTCGACATCGCAATCGATGCTTCGCCGTTTCCGGTCTTGTTTCGTTCGAATTGCCCATCATCGTGATATTCAAATCGCTTGTTGAGCCGTAGCGCCCTGCGCAAAGATCTGAACAACACGTTGGGCATGAGTCGTGATGCTCAGCTCGTCCATCATGGCATGGTCCGGCGTTTTAGGTGGGTGGTGGGATAGGATGGCTTCCAAGAGCTTTGCAACCAGATCCGGCTGGGAATCTGCTTGGAAGAGACTTCCGCGATGGGCGTCTGACCCAATTATAGACGAAACGTGCCTCAGACGAGCATGGATTTCAGGAAAGGCGCCATGACTGGGTTGCAAATAGGGCGTTCCTGCGGCAATCGCCTCCAGTAAAAAAAGCCCCTTGGGCTCTTCGTAGGTGGTCGGGACGCAGAAGAGGTCAAGCGAGGACAAGAATTCCGCTTTTTGCTTCCGATCAATGCTTCCCAGGTATTCCCATCGATCGTTCAGGCCAGCGTTTTCGAGCTTGGTCTTTTGCTCTTTCCAAAAGTTTGCGTGCTGAGCTCCCATCCAACCGGCTAATCGTAAACGCACATGCTCCATGCCTGGTTGACGCGCGATCTCGATAAACGCATCAATCAATCGGTGCAGCCCTTTCTCCGGAGCCATTCTTGCCAAATAGCCTACAACAAAATTTTTGGAAGCGTTTGGGCTTCTAGTCACGTTGCGGAAGTCCTTCATGTCAACTCCCAAGGGAATTACGTGCAGCTTCTCGCTCGGGATCCGAAGCAGCTTTCCCATACGAGACGCGTAGTCTTGAGAATGCAAAAGGAATCCATCCACTCGGGGCACTAACGATTGCATAAGATGTATCGCTTGAGTTCGATACTTTTCCGGCAACGAGTCCAAGAAGATATCGTCCCCTTGAAGCGTTACGAAAATCTTTGCCTTGCTGCGTCGTTGTAAATCAGGAATGCAACCTCCAATGAGCAGGTTGGTAAATACCACGATCTCCGGCTGGACGTCCCGATCGATCCAATCGAGCAACCGGAGAAACTCCTTGCGTTGCCGGCCTTGAGTTCCCTTCAACATCGAAACCGACAAAGCCCCCAAAAGTTGGGGAGAGGTCTTGCCGGCGTTTTTGGTAAGTGGGGTGATCAGCCAAGCTTGGTTGAGAAACCCATCGAACCAATTCGGCAGGTACGACAAGAAGGGCAGCTTCTGTTGCAGGTAGACATTGATCCCCCCCATAAACACACGATCGATGCTGACATCCACCTCATCCGTCCGAATGGGGGTATACACTGGGATCAGCAGGCAATCGTGCCCTAACTCTATTAGGTTTTTTGCTAGTGCATTGTCGTGCATGCACGAGCCGCAGATCATTCCGGCGGCTCCCGCGGTCAGATAGACAATTTTCATTCGAACTTCATTTCGATGGGATGGAAAGTAAGGCAGGTAGACTTTGCGGATTGCTAAAAGGTTGATGCCGGTCTTTGGTAGGTTAGGCAAATTTTGCGGTGGGGCAATTGGACTAAACGAAAGTCTCATCGCAACCGTCAAAACTTACGTAAACTCTTATTAGGCATCATTTTTCGAAAAATGGAACTGCAACCTCAAGGGTATTTCCACGTCTGGCCGATACCTTCCCTCAACCTCGCATCTTAACTTGGCTGTACGTGCAGTCCGGTGAGAAAGTTGCGAAAGAAGAATTGCCGGTGACCCAGATACTGATCGAGTAACGGGAATACTCGACCGGCAACGATTGTAAAGTTTTGGA
>CAITIF010000854.1 GCA_903892365.1 uncultured Pirellula sp.
AGCGAATACAAGCTTGGTCCTGAATCTCAAGTTCAAGCGGATGTTCCGCAAGGAAAAGTGGCCGAGTACACATGGGAAAGTAAAATCTTCGAAGGAACCAAGCGACGATATTACTTGTACGTACCAGCCCAATACGATGGTTCCGAACCAGCCGCCTTGATGGTGTTTCAAGATGGGCACACGTACGTGAAACGGGACGGTACCTTTCGAGCGCCAGTGGTGATGGACAACCTGATTCATTCAGGTGACATGCCAGTTACGATCGGGTTGTTTCTCGACCCCGGTCACAAGGGAGCTCTGCCCAGCAAACCGGGCTGGGAACCATCGCCCGCAAATCGATCTTTCGAATACGATTCACTAGGAGATCAGTACGCCAAATTCGTCATCGACGAAATGCTTCCGGAGCTGGCCAAGACCTATAAGTTGACGGACAACCCAGACATGCGTGCGATTTGCGGCATCAGCTCGGGTGGCATCTGTGCGTTCACGGTAGCCTGGGAACGCCCCGACATGTTTCGTAAAGTACTAAGCCACGTTGGCAGCTTTGTGGATCTACGAGGTGGACACAACTACCCCCCAAAGATTCGCAAAACTCCCCCCAAACCCATTCGAGTCTTCTTGCAAGATGGAAGCGGGGACTTGGACAATCAATTTGGAAACTGGCCTCTTGCGAACCAGGAAATGGCAGCAGCACTCAAGTTCGCAAAATACGATTACGAATTTGTTTATGGAACTGGCGGGCACAATGACAAACATGGCGGCGCGATCATGCCTGAGTCGTTAAAGTGGCTTTGGCGAGATTGGAAGAACCAGCGATAATGGGAGCTGGCTTTGAAATCGTCCAACATCGACGCAGTCTAGTATCTGCAAAGCAATAATTTCGCCGGAGCTCACGCATGTCAGAAGTCTATCGAATTTCGCAAACCAACCTCGATGGACTTCCAGCTGCAATCGACGAAGCATGTCGAAGAATGGAGGAACATTATGCTCAAGGACGTTACTCCAAAGTGACCGTCGTCAGGCATTGGTCCAAGCACAACCCAACCATCTCGGGCAAGATCGCGCGACCTACCGCCTATCGCTGGTACCTTCGACGCGAATTGCTTAAGCTTGCAGAGCGAGGGGCGGAGATCGAAATCACTCCGTCCCAAATGAGGATCGATCTCCATTCTCCTTCGTTACTAACAGCCATCGACGAGTCCAATTTTGACCAGACGCTTAAGAAAGTCTTTTTGTTTGGCCCCGAACGAGTGGAGCTATCACTCGAACGACTGGAACATTATACGGGCACGCGAGCAGAGGACTTCCAACGCTATGTGCTGTTGACGAACTACCAGATGCACATGGATGCGTTTCGCCAGCTGCATCCGAATGCGATTGCATCTTCCCGCAGCGACGTGCAAATGCCAACCTTGCATTCGCCCGAGTCGGATAGCAACGGCATCACCATTGTGAACATTGGCGTGGGGCCTTCGAACGCTAAGAACTTTACCGACCATTTGGCTGTTTTACGACCGGATGCGATGTTGATGGTCGGACACTGTGCCGGGATTCGTAACCACCAAGAGATTGGTGACTTTGTGTTGGCAACCAGCTACATGCGCGATGATTTGGTACTGGACGATGCATTGCCAAGGTCCGTCCCCGTCACGCCCAGCTTCTTGCTCAATCGAAACCTCGCCCGAGTTCTTGAGGAACGAGGTCTTCCCTATCGGATGGGAGTCGTTTACACCACCGCGGATCGCAATTGGGAGTTGGCCATTAGCAGAAAAATGAACGATCTCAAAGCGAGCCGAAGCATTGGAGTCGATATGGAATCCGCCACGGTTGCCGCAAATGGCTTTCGTTATCGAATCCCTTCTGCATCGTTATTGTGTATCTCCGACAAGCCGCTTCACGGCAGCCCAAAATTGCCCAAGACCGCAAACGCATTTTACCAATCCACGAAAAACCAGCATCTTCAGATTGCAGAG
>CAITIF010000855.1 GCA_903892365.1 uncultured Pirellula sp.
GCATTGATCAGGGCGAACATTGATGCGTTTCAGCAGCTTCACAGCCAAGATACCTACCCCACGGCCTGTGGCTTCCTCGCGCCCCTTAGCTCCGTATTCCTCAACGGGCTTTCCAGTGATTACGGCCGGGTTGAAACCATGATACTTTTCCCATTGGTTACGAAACCAGGACATGACCTCGTGGTTGGTACCCATGTCCGGAGCAGGGATGTCGGTGTCCGGGCCCACGATCTCGTGGATTTGGTCCACGAAACATCGAGTCAATCGTTCTAGTTCTTTTTTGGATAGCGTTTTCGGATCGATGGCGATTCCACCTTTAGCACCTCCGTAAGGGAGTTCGGTAACAGCGGTTTTCCATGTCATGAGGGAGGCCAAGGCTCGTACTTCATCCAGATCAACAGCCGGATGGTACCTCAATCCACCTTTCATTGGCCCCCGCGCGTTATCGTGCTGAACGCGGTAGCCGAGCACGGTTTCGATGTCGCCATTGTCCCGTTCGAAAGCAACTTGCACGGTCACTTCGCGTTTGGGCGTGATCAAAAGCTTACGCATCCACTCCGCCATTTTGAGCTTGTCGGCGGCTTGATTGAAATAAAGGCTGGTTGATTCGCTGGCTTTCATGAAACTGACTTCGGAGGGTTGTTTAGAAAAGGATTGCGGCGAGACCATACGCCGCCGGACACAACGGAGATGGTCAGATTATAGGCGAATCGTGAATCCGTTGGTGACGGTGATTGAGTTCCGAACGGGACTTCGCCGAAGTTTTGGTGGTCGACTTTCTAAAAGACAAAACTATTCTTCGGGCAAAAACCGGTCGATTAATCACAGTATTCGCGAGGCGGAGCGATTTACGGCTTTCCTAAGTGATACAAGGGTGTAATAATTGATTGCTCATCGGCTTGAGCGAGAACCTAGGTTGGCCCCAAGGTTAATTCTCGCGACTTCTGTACGGTAGTGGCTCTCGCAAGGGGGAAGCGTGAACCGGGTCAGGACTTAAGTGGAGCAGCCATAAGCGTCGTACTCTTGTGCGAGGGCCGCTTCCGTACAGAATGCCTTTTGATTTCTCGGCCGAATTTTTTCATCGATGCAAAACGGTTCTCTTCAGAAGTATTTTCGCAGTGAAATCACTGCAATGAGTCCGTACAAGCCCGGCGAACAGCCTCAGACGGGCAAGTCGATCAAGCTCAACACCAACGAGAATCCTTACCCCCCCTCCCCGAGGGTTCTGGAAGCGATCGTTGCCGCAAGCTCCAGGCTGGAGCGATATCCTGATCCCATTGGGACGGCGTTTCGAATTGCGGCGGGCAACGTTTTGGGCGTTGATCCCGACATGATTTTGTGCGGCAACGGAAGCGACGACTGCTTGACGGTTCTAACGCGAGCTTTTGTCGGGGCTGGCAAAAAATTGCGGCTCCCTTACCCCAGCTACATCCTGTATCGAACGCTAGCTGAATTGCAGGAAGCAAAGTTCGAAGAAGTTGAGTTCGACTCGAATTTTGGTTTGGCCGAATCCTTTTATGCTTCCGACTCCGAACTCAAATTGGTGTACTTGCCGAATCCGAACAGCCCCAGCGGGACAATGGTCGACCATGCTTCTATTTTGAAATTAGCGGACAGCGTCGACTGCCCAGTTGTGGTCGATGAAGCTTACGTCGATTTTGCACCGGAAAACTGCATCGGCTTGATCCAGCAGAATCCGAAGATTATCGTGACACGAACTCTTAGCAAATCGTACGCATTAGCTGGTCTTCGATTTGGTTATTTGGTCGCTCATCCTGAGATGGTAGCAACCTTGCGAAAGGTCAAGGATTCGTATAACACCGACATGCTTTCCTTGGCAGGTGCGACGGCCGCCATTTCCGATCAAGCATGGC
>CAITIF010000856.1 GCA_903892365.1 uncultured Pirellula sp.
CGACGTCCATTAAATACTCAACCGTTAAAAAACTTAAGCATGCATTTTTTGAGACTGGTGGCAATTACACTTATTGTCCGAGTGAACAACCTCCTTTTCCTACACAAGAATGCACTATGAAGAAGAAAATGAACAAATCCGAATTAATCCGAGGCGTTGTTTCCGAGAACCCAGGTATGAAGGCTGCTGAAGTCGTTGCAATACTGAAGAAACAAGGTGTTGTCGTCTCTGCCCCATTGGTATACCAAACACTCAAGAAGAGTGGTTCGCCAGTTGCTAAGTCCACAGGCAAGAAGCGAGGCAGAAAGCCTAAGGCGACTGTCGCTGCAGCGGCTTCCTCTTCGATGAACGATGTTTTCTCCACCATGCAGAGCTTCGTGACTGCTGCTGGCGGTCTCGATAAAGCCATCGCAATTCTCAGCGTATTTAAGAGCTAGTCTGCATACTTCAAAACGAGTCCTAAGAGCCGCGAGCATTTGCCGCGGCTTTTTTTGTAACGCGACAGCAATTAGCAGTGCGACCAGAAGCTCAGCTCTCGTGCGTTTTAGCGGATATCGCCAACTGTAGAATGAGAGCCGATTCCGAAAAAAGTGCCCAACCGTCAAAGCATGCCTTTTTCCTCGCTAGTTTCTGCGGAGGCACGCTCCGGATGGATGTGGTCCATTTTCTCAGCAAGTCAGTTTGCGGTTTTGAATCTTCCCGTTACGGCAAAACATCTAAAAGCGAGTCCTAGAACCTCTCGATAATTTTCGCAACGCAGCTTGTCTAAAATCCCAGTTTGGCTAGAATTCCCAAGCTAGTTCAGCTTTGGATTGCTGGTCGACTAAATTTCCCTTTCAACTGCAACATCGCTCGTGGATCATTCTGCAAAGACTTCTGATTCGCCGATTCGGCCTGTGGACCAGCTGGTGCTGGATCTGCTTCGACGATTCGAGGGGCTTTCCGTAACCGATTTAATGGAACGTCTCGAGGTGACGGCTACTGCGATTCGGCAGCGTCTGGATCGCCTTGAGGAATCCGGATTTATCGAAAAGCGAAAGCAAGGAGTTGGCCGGGGACGCCCTTCCTTCAAGTACTTTTTGACGGACTTAGGCTGGCGACAAGCGGGCGTGACGTACAGCGATCTTGCGATCTCGATGTGGACTGAGATTTGTTCTTTAGAGAGCGAGGAACTTCGAGCCAGGATGATGGCAAGAATTTCCGACAGCCTAGGAGGCAAATTACGCGATCTCATTCCCGATGCACCTATCGGGCAACGCATGGAAACGATGGCCGAACTCCTATCGAATCGTAGGGTGCCAACGTGCTTGACCAGCGGCTATGGTATGCCTGTACTAGAGGTATTGGCATGTCCCTACCCCGACTTAATTGGCGATGGGCAGGACCGAAGCGTTTGTAGCATGGAAACAAAAGCAATGAGTGCAGCTCTTGGCCAAGAGATGGAGCTTTCTCAGTGCCGGCTTGATGGCCATACTTGCTGCCAGTTCAAACCCATAAATTTACCTTCTGTGCCAAACTGATTTTGCACGGAATGGCTTTCAATACTCAATTCTTCCTTTTTTGACTTTGGATCAACTTAAATAATGTCACATATTCTTCGCATTGAAAACCTACATGTTTCGGTTGAGGGGAAAGCCATTCTTCGCGGCGTGAATTTGGAAATGAAGTTCGGTGAAACGCACGCTCTAATGGGACCGAACGGGTCGGGAAAGAGTACGTTAGGGTTGGCGATCGCTGGCCACCCCAACTATGAGATCACAGAAGGTTCGATCACCTTGGATGGTGAAGAGATTACCGAATGGGAAGCGGACCAACGCGCTCGAGCGGGGATATTCATGGCCTTCCAACGGCCGGTCGCGATTCCTGGCGTGAAGACAGCAGACTTTTTGCGACATGCGACCACCAACGTTCGGCGACCTGACCGCAAAGAAGGTGAAGACTTGATTCCCATGCGGGAGTTCCGCAAGGAACTGAAGTCCAAAATGGAGCAACTCAAGATCGATTCCGAATTCGCTCGTCGTTACGTGAATGATGGATTCTCCGGTGGTGAGATGAAGCGAGCCGAAATCCTAACGATGGCGATGCTCTCCCCGAAGTTCTCGATTTTGGACGAAACCGACAGCGGTCTAGACGCCGATGCGGTGAAGCTGGCTAGTGCGTCGATCGCAGAAATCGGCCGGGATAAAATGGGCTTGTTGATCATCACTCACCACGACAAGCTACTGGAGCATAACCCACCGCAGTTCACGCATGTGATGTTGGGTGGACGAATCGTCGAAACGGGTGGTAGCGAGCTTGCTAGAGAATTGCACGATCATGGGTACGAGCGAATTCGCAAGACCTACCCTGATGCGGAAGCTGCGAACCAAGAAATGCTTGGCAAAGAAGAACCTGCAGCAGTCTAATTCCGGTCTCGACCAACTTAAAATACAAAACATTCCATTGAAAGAAAACCTATAGTCTTATGTCAACAGATATCGCAGCAAACGATTCAATCGGCGAGATCAACAAGTACGATTTTCGCACGGAAAGCAAGGCGGTCTTCAAGGCTCGCAAGGGAGTCGATGCCGAAATCGTCAATCAGATTTCGGAAATGAAGAACGAACCTCAATGGATGCGTGATTACCGCCTCAAGGCATTGGAGATCTTCAATTCGAAGCCTATGCCATCATGGGGCGGGGACATCGACATCGATTTCCAAGACATTTATTACTACCTGAAACCAACCGACAAGCAAGGTCGAACCTGGGACGAAGTTCCTCAAGAGATCAAGGACACTTTCGATAAGCTTGGAATTCCAGAAGCAGAAAAGAAGTTCCTGTCCGGAGTCAAGGCTCAGTTCGAGAGCGAGGTGGTTTATGGTTCCTTGAAGCAGGATCTTTCCGATCAAGGCGTTATCTTCACGGATACGGACTCAGCGGTTCGCGAGCATCCCGATTTGCTTCGAGAGTATTTCGGAACGATCATTCCATCGACGGACAACAAGTTTGCCGCATTGAATTCGGCAGTCTGGTCCGGCGGTTCGTTCATCTACGTTCCCAAGGGGGTCAAAATTGAATTCCCACTACAAGCCTACTTCCGAATCAATGCGGAGAACATGGGCCAGTTCGAACGAACGTTGATCATCGTCGACGAAGGTGCATCGATCCATTACGTGGAAGGCTGTACCGCTCCTATGTACTCGTCGGAATCATTGCACTCCGCCGTGGTTGAGATTATTTGCAAACGCGGAAGCCGATGCCGATATACCACCATCCAAAACTGGGCAAACAATATTTACAACTTGGTTACCAAACGAGCAGTGGCTTACGCCGATGCAACGATGGAGTGGGTTGACGGCAATTTGGGCAGCAAGTTGACCATGAAATACCCAGCCGTCTATATGATGGAACCGGGTGCTCGCGGTGAGATTCTTTCGATCGCGTTCGCGACCAAGGGTCAACATCAAGACGCAGGTGCCAAACTCGTTCACTGTGCTCCAAACACAACCGGGCAAATCATCAGCAAGTCGATTTCGAAGAACGGTGGTCGCAGCAGCTACCGCGGGCTCGTCAAAGTCGAAAAGGGAGCCAAGAAATCAAAATCCAACGTCGTTTGCGATGCGTTGATCTTGGACCCAAAGAGCCGAAGCGATACCTATCCCTATATCGAAATCCTCGATCAAGACGTAAGCGTCGGGCACGAAGCAAGCGTTTCTCGCATTGGGGAAGAGCAGATGTTCTACCTGATGAGCCGCGGCCTTTCGGAAGCTGAGGCGAGTACCATGATCGTGAACGGCTTCATCGAGCCGCTCGTGAAAGAGCTGCCCATGGAGTACGCAGTCGAAATGAATCGTTTGATTCAATTGCAGATGGAAGGATCGGTGGGCTAAATGACATCTACGCTGACACATACAGACAAAGTCGGTTTCAACCAAGTTGGCTTTGAACAGTTTCTCGAACGACGAATCGATCCAGTTTGGATTACCGAATTGCGCAAGCAAGCTTGGGAAACCTTTCAGTCGATGGGTTGGCCAGATTCCCGAGACGAGAATTGGATGCGTTCTGATCTCCGTGGATTCAAGCTGGACAAGTATCTGCCGGTCAATGAAACCGAACTGCAACAAGTTGTCGGTGCTCCGGTACGCTTGATCGAAGGTGTTGATCTGGGCGGTTCGATTCGCATGGACAATGGGCTTGTGACTTCCGAATCACTGGATCCAAAGTATGCGGCTAAAGGCGTCGTCTTTGGCTCACTTAGCCGATGCGCTCGCGATCATGCGGATCTGGTCAAGAAGTATTTGCACAAGCAAATCGAATCGGGCGTGGACCGCTTTGCAGCTTTAGAAGCCGCGATGTGGACCGACGGACAGTTTTTATACGTTCCCAAGAATGTAGTGATCGACAAGCCGCTCCACATTGAATGCGCGATGGGGGACGGATGTACCGATCTATCGCATACTTTGATTGTCCTGGAAGAAGGGGCGGAAGCGACCGTTCTTTTGGAGTCAAACAGTCCAAGCGAAACCTCCGGCGGTTGCCACATCGGCGGTGTGGAGATGGAGCTTGGGGCAAGATCGAATCTGCGGTTCGTTGGTCTACAGGATTGGGGAAATGCGGCTTGGCATTTTGCTCACAAACGAGCCAGGATCGGTCAGGATGCGAACATCCAATGGACGATTGCCGCCATGGGATCGCGATTTGCGCAAGTAGATCAGCAAGTTCATTTGGTGGGTCCTGGAGCCAGCAGCCACGTCAACGGCGTGTTGTTCACTCGAGGTCGCCAGCATATCACGTACAACACGATCCAGCGACACGCTGCTCCGCACTGCAATAGCGACTTTTTGTACAAAGCCGTTCTTCAAGATCGATCTCGAACCGTATGGCGAGGGATGATCAAGGTCGATGTGGGTGCTGACAAGACAGACGGCTATCAGCGAAACGACAACCTGCTATTGAGCGATCACGCTCGTGCGGATTCAATCCCTGGTCTGGAGATTTTGGCAGACGATGTTCGTTGCACGCACGGTAGCACCAGCGGCCGAGTTGACGACGAACTCATTTTTTATGCTCAGTCCCGAGGTTTCACCCGAGCTGAAGCGATCCGGCTGATTGTGACAGGTTTCTTCCAGCAAATTTTTGATCGTATCACGATTGAAAGTGTTCGCGAAGCATTAGGTGTCGCAATCGCACGTCAAGTCCGCC
>CAITIF010000857.1 GCA_903892365.1 uncultured Pirellula sp.
AAAAGCTTTTCCAGAAGCGGCATCATGATCAAGTCCTTGGCATATCGTATCCCGCGTTGAACACGCAAAAAGACCAGACAACACAATCCAAAAATGGTCAAGTTCAGGACGGTCGATAAAAACGGACTGAACATATAAAGTGCCATCAACCCGGTCGCAATGGACTTGTTTGCAACCTCCAAACAAGCGTCGATGGTGGGCACTGGGATAAGCCATACCAGAAACTCGATCGATAGCTTGATGGTGTTCACCACAATAATGTTGATCGCAGCCGCAATGCACAAGATGATGTCCAAGGGCAACGAAGCGATTCCAGCCGTCATGGCCAAGTTGTTGCTGGAAGCATCCAGTAACAAAATGGCAACAGGCGATTCCAATTCATTCGGCGATGCGAAGAAACGCATGACGACCAAGATGATAACGGTCGAATACATTTCTAATTTCTCTGCAGCCAATGCAATGGGTTTGCTTACCTTGGTAAAGCGTGGAAGGCTGGTGGCGATTGTTAAGCCAAGTACCGTCCAAAAGAGCATCGGGTTATTGAGAGGACTGTGCGAGTCAATCAAGTGACTTCGGCTTTGAAGCCATTCGGGGCCGTACGTGGCAGCTCCCGATAAGCATGCTAGACCGAAGAAAGGGGAAAGAGCGATTGCCGATAACGGCCCTAACCATTCCTGAGTTGAAACCTGTTGTGAAACAAATGATGCACTAGCAACGACCGCAGTGGTATCAACCTGGGACGCAGAAACGGTGCTCGAGCAAATCCAAAGGACCGCTAACAACAACATCGACCGAATTGTCAGGTTCACTTTTGAGTTGACCGTTCGCATTATTTGCGATCCACCAAATCCTTGAGTCCAACTTGAAACAAGCCCTGGCTATTGGCTTGCCCGCGAGCCATGATTGGCGTGTTGTATTGCAATTGGATATTCCCGAACCGATCGATCGCAATCAACCCGCCAGAATCCTCAGGCAAGGTCTTTTGAATGGCAAACCGGACCGCTTGCTCAAGGGACTCGTTGAGGAACTCGATACGTGACGAAACCGCGGATGCGATATGATGTTTTATGTACAGTTCCCCAACTCCGGTACCACTCACGGCACAGGTTGCGTTGTTGGCGTAAGTACCTGCTCCAATCACAGGTGAATCACCAACTCGGCCGTAGCGTTTGCCCAGAAGCCCGCCTGTACTAGTGGCAGCGGCAAGATTTCCATTAGCATCGCGAACAACGCATCCGACGGTTCCGAGATAAAAGAGTCGGTCTTGCGCCTTGGCGAGTTCTTGCTGAGAGGTCGCTTCCTTTTTTGCGGCTTGTTTGTCCTTCCATGCCTTCCAGCTTTTTACTTGATCGTCCGTTTTGAAATATTCTTGTGATTCTTGCTTGAGCCCAAGCTCTTTCGCGAATTCGTCGGCGGGCTCACCGCATAGAAAAACGTGTGAGGTTTTATCGCGCACCGCACGAGCCAAGCGAATTGGATTTTTAACCGTGGCCACATTGGCAACAGCTCCACAGCTGAGGTCGGACCCATCCATGATGCTTGCGTCCATCGACACCTGCCCAACGTTGTTCAGGACGGAACCGCGACCGGCGTTGAAGTTGGGATCGTCCTCCAAAACTTGGACGACTGCCTCCACGACATCCACCGCAGAATGCGATTTTTCCAGCATCTCTTTGCCAACGAGCAGGGCGGCCGCGAGTCCATCGAGACGTGCCTGTTGTTGTTCGGCACTCCAACGATCGAGACTGCCGCCGGCACCACCATGAATTGCGATACTCCAAGTCTTGTTGGCGTGGATCATTTTGCCGACCGTGGGAACGTTGCCTTGGGATTCTGGATGCATAGGAACTAGACTTTTTTGATACTGCGGCGCATCCGATTGAGCCGTTACCGTAGATGGCCATGACAAAACCACCGCCAAGAAAAGGCCAAACGAGAAGTTTAGATGACCCAAATAATTCATGATTAGTACCTTGGAATGCTTGAATCGATTTCGAGGCTCCATTGGTCGATCCCGCCCGCCATGCTCATCGCATGGGGGTGTCCGTTTTCACGGAACCAGTTTGCGACACGCAGCGAGCGTCCGCCATGGTGGCAGTGTACGACAACGCATTTGCCTTCGAGCGCTTTCAAGGACTCTTGATTGGGTGGCCAGCTGCGCATGGGCATCAAGATTGCCCCTTCGATTTTAGCAACCTGTGCTTCGTTGGGCTCGCGGCAGTCGACCAAGGCCAGTCCAACACCACTGTCGTCCGATCCTTTGGTAAGCCAACGCTGGACGGTTTGAATATCGACTTCGATGTTGGACATTTTTTAAAGCCTTTCAATAATCTTTTCAGATAGGGTCACGAATTCATCGGTGTCTTTTGGAGCGGGAGCAAAGCGTTGCACCGATGCGGCATCTTCTGCAGTCCTTGCGGGCAAGGCACAGACTCGGCTCCACGCCATTTCGTAAACGGTGTACGATACCGTAATCCCCTTTCCGATTGCATTCAGTTCTCGCTGAACATCAAATGCCGTCACCGCTGCATTCAGGTACGTTGCTGTGGTGATCAGCATTTCACGATACCGTTTGTGCTTTTGCACTTTCGCACCGTGAACGCGTTCGAGCGCCCGTTCCGCTCCACGGACGGACAGCATGATTCGGTCGACCAACGATCGCACGGCATGACTCGACGCGATTTCGGTAAAGCCAGCTGGGGCAAGGTAAATATCTACTGCAGCCGTTACAGCACCACATTGTGTATGCCCCAGTACAATTCCGCTGCGGATGCTCGATTTCAAATGAGTCGCCGCGTAGTCGACACTACCGAGGCATTCAGTGCCCAGTACATTGCCTGCCACTCGAACAACAAACAAATCGTTGGCAGAGCAATCTAAAATATGCTCTACCGGAACACGCGCATCTGCACATCCAAGGACCATCGCGAACGGCGAATGGGCAGGTTCAAGCCCACTCACCAAAGGCACACCAAGCTTGACCGGATTGATAGGCACGATCATGGGCGGATGCTGCTTTTCCCCAGTGGCGGCTGACTGCATTTGGGCAACCACAGTCGCAAACCGATCGTTTCCAGTGGTGAGCAGTTGCAAAGCCTCTTTGTTATTCTTGGGGTTCTTCCACTCCATCTTTGCAAATGGGTCAAAGCGATAAATGATGTCCATGTAAATTTATCCTAGTTCAGGATGGTTCGAACACTTCGTGCACAGATTGCTCGATGGTTTTACACATTCCCTCGAGATCCAAGTCATCTTCGTCGAACCCAAACGGTTCCTCGACGTTTTCAGCTACCACTTCCATGCCAAGCATGAAATAAGAAACGATGATGGTCAATGGTACAGTCCACCATTGAAAATCCTGAGCGATACCCCAGGGAAATGAAAACATAAAGATCGCGATGCATTGACGAACGAAGATTCGGTAGGATCTGATGAACGGCGTTCGAGCAATTCTTTCGCAGGCACCACAAACTTCAAGAAGCTTTGCAAGTTCCATATCGATCACTCGGACGGCAACCGCATCGAGCTTACCTGTCTTCCGTTCCTGGCCCACCCATTGGTAAATCTTGCGAACATTATCCAATGGAATATGCATGGAAGCCCCGCGTGGAGATCGCAAATGGACCATGAGTTGCTTTGGAAACCGCGAAAGACAGTCCTTTAAAAAGACTCGATCGTCTTGGTGAAGATCGACCAAAGTTGTTAGTTTGACGGCAAGATTTCGTTCGCTATTGACCAGAGTTCCCCACAGGGTCCTAGCCTCCCACCATCGGTTGTAGGCGGTATTGGTGCGAAAAACGAGCAAACAGCCAAGGATCAGTGACAAGGACGCATGCATGTCCGAGGGGATGTCTCCGATGTCGCGATAACTGGTTGCCTCTTTGACGATAGGCAAGAGGCTGTACATCCCAACGGCGACCGCCATGAGCGCGACGTACCCCAGAGTACGGCTTGAAACAAACGGAATGATGGTGTCACGAAACGGCATGTGGGTAGTATAAGCAGCGTCAGGGCGAACGGAAGCCTGAAACCAACTCGTTCAGCCTCCCTCGACCTTGCGGATATGGGAGCAAATTCACTTTAGGGGCAAAATTGTTTAGGAGTTTCTGCAGGCGTACTCGCACCAGACAGCACCACCCACCGATTGCCCCTCAAAGCTTGAACAAAACAATTTCGCATTTCGAACGAGGAATGTCGGATTCCCATGGAAATCGCAGATCACATCGTTATTCAAAGCACGTTGCTCGGTGTTCAATGTTCAATAACTTTCGATCAGGATTCGGCCCAGGACCTACACAGATTGTTTATTCGACTGAGGTAACATCCTAAAAGATCCAAAAGGAGAATTGGACCGTCTACATTGCAAATTGCACATGTAAACAATTTGGGCACCGATTGACGCAAGGAATTGGCACTGAATAGGGCAATTCGAAGCGTGCCGAACGGGGGCGCCGCTAGGCCGAATCCAAAGCGGATCCGACGACCGCGGTTAGCGGATAT
>CAITIF010000858.1 GCA_903892365.1 uncultured Pirellula sp.
ACAGCGCGTCGATCTTGAACTTGCGCGTCTCGAACTCTGACCAGTCGTGCGCCTCGACCGGAACTGCTTCTGCGGCCTTCTTCGCTGCCGCGACTTCAGCGATTAACGCCGCCCGTTCGGCTTCCAACTCTGCAACGGTCTTTGTTAACTCGGCGGCACGTTGCTTCGCTGCTGCAGTTTTATCTGCTTGATCCGCAAGTGCTGCTTCAAGTTCTTGACGTTGTGCGAGCGTCACTGCTTCCGACGCCATCTTTGCGATGGTTAAAAGTTGCGGATTGAACTTGATCTTCGGATCGGGTTTCGAATCTCGGCAGTAAGTAAAGGCCAGCCAAAAACAAAACTGGAACAGCGCCGAAAGAACTTCGATCGCCTCAAGTTTTGATGGCGGTTTCGCGTCATGGACCGCTCGGTTCCCAGCCTTCTGAATTTTGCGAGCCACGTTGTATACGAGACCGTTCGCTAACGCCTTGAAAGCAGGTTCATTCAAGTAGGCATTCAGTTGATCCTCGTAAGGCATCGGCAACGCTCTGTCGTACTGGAACATCCACTTGACACCAGACTCCAACGCCTTACGCGCATAGATGACTGACGGCCCCGGATCCGACAATGCATGCCGTTCCGCCCACTCGGCCGCCGCGAACTCGTCAGGGAATTCATCCGCCAAAAAGGCGAACTGCGAAATGCTCATAACTCTCCTCGGAAAGCTCGGTGCTGCAGCGATGCGAAGGTGTTATTCAAAGCCGTAGACGAGGTCTCGACGTTTTCGATGAGCCGCTGCACCGCCAGCATCCGGTCTGAGAAACGCTGCTGAACCATTCGGTCCGGAATAGGTAACAACAGATTGCGAATGCTGTTGAGGCTCAGGTTTGAGATCGTCCCGGTTACCCGGGAACCGCCGATCTGCTGCTTGGCATCTTGGGAGTTCAGCCACGCGGCGAGGTACACGGGTGCCAATGTAGGGCTCGTCCTAATGAGAGCAACCGCCTGATTGCAATTCATGTCAGGGGCCGAATCGGGAATGATTGCTACTCTGCCGATCGTCCCGGCGATCGAAATCACCACGTCGCATGGCTTCAGAATTGAACGGCTGAGTGACTTGTTTGTTTCCTTCGATATGCGAAGTTCAATACTCTCCGCTCGCACCGTCCCACCTTGGAGATCTTGAACCCTCACAAATGGCACACCCGAATCTGCGAAGTCAAATCCGACTGAAGTCGGCGTTGTACCTTTTGTAATCAAAGTTGAGTGGTCAGAGAGTCGGGCAGGAACACCGGTCGATTTGCCAGACGCGCCGAACATGTCGATGAAGATCGCTTGGGTGAGGGTGTCGAGTTTCGCTAATACCAAACGGCGTTTTGTGCGGAGCGCATCTGCGGCGTCAAGGATCGAAGCAATCCTCCGTTGCTCTTCAATCGTAGGAAGTGGAATGGTCGCCCCATGAACGATCTTGTCCGAAACTGCAGGGTAACTCGCGCCTGTTGCAAGTCGTTCCATTTCCGAAATAAAGGTACGCGTGCAAACCCAATGAAAGAGATAGCGAGAATCAATTTGCCCCTCACGTGGGCGCAACACGCAGAATCCTGTTGATGCTGTCGCGCCATTCAACTCGGGAGGCACTGAGGCGACCGCATTCAGGTTTGGTCGCACAGTCGAAACCAAAACATCCCCTGTAGAAACAAGTTGCCTCGCCCGACTCGGGGCTTCGCTCGACCCAATGATTGTTGGCTCAACGATTAACTTCGACTTGTTATCAACACTTGAAAGATCGAGGTAAGTGATCGATCGGTCGCTTACCGAATGCGGATTCCAGGACTTCACTTTCTCGACCACCGATCCGATTTCGCAATATCTCACGCAAGCATCGCCTTTAGGTGTTGAAGTCCTTGTTGGATCTCTCGCTCAAGCACAATGAGTTCGTCGAGTATCACCTGTGGCGATTCGTATTTGACTTCTTCGTGGACGATCTCTTTGTAGCGATTGGCGCTGAGGTCATAGTCATTGGCGACGATGTCGGACTTGGGAACGCAAAACGACTGGTCAGTGCGTGCTCGTTTGCGTTCTGCGCCGTCACGTTCGCGCCAGCGTGCGAGTGCATCTGGCAGGTTGTTCTTGGCGTGTTCCTCGAGCGTCAGTGTCGCAAGCACGCCAACTTTGTCGTCGGGAAGGAGTTGCGTTCGCTTGTCATCGAGGCTGCGACCATCGGACTGAAGGTCGTAGAACCACACGTGATCAGTGCCGCCAGAGTTCGTCTTTGTGAAGAACAAGATCGCAGTGGACACACCCGCGTATGGCTTAAATACGCCTGATGGCAACGACACAATGCCATCAAGTTTCTGCTCTTCAACCAACATGCGTCGAAGTTGCTTGTGCGCTTTCGATGAACCGAACAGCACTCCGTCAGGAACAATGACCGCAGCCCGTCCGCCAGGCTTTAAAAGTCGAAGGAACAGCGCAAGGAACAGCAGTTCAGTCTTTTTGGTCTTGACCACCTGCAAGAGATCTTTCGCAGTGCTCTCATAGTCAAGCGACCCAGCGAATGGTGGGTTGGCAAGAATCAAACTGTAGGCCTCAATATCGTCAGCATTGTCTTGCGCAAGCGAGTCGCGGTAGGTGATCGCCGGGTTCGCAACGCCGTGGAGCTGCATATTCATTGAGCCAATTCGCAACATGGTGTTGTCAAAGTCGTAGCCGTGAAACATTTGGTCGTTGAACTGTGTGAGCAACTTTGGATCGAGAAGTTCTTTCGCATAGTTGTTGCGAACATGTTCTGCAGCCGACACAAGAAAACCGCAGGTGCCGCTTGCTGGGTCGCAGATCTTGTCGCCAGGAACCGGTGCAGTCA
>CAITIF010000859.1 GCA_903892365.1 uncultured Pirellula sp.
AAAATCTTGCCTCGTTCCGAGACCGTTGTTCCAGCACCCAATAAAATATCGTCTGGGTTCGGATTCCCGCCGGTGACGATCACATTATCCAAATCGCTCCCTGGAGCGCTGTTCGCATTTCCATTGTTTGGATTGAATGCGTAAAGGATATTGGAGGTGTTTGGAACAAGCAGATCCGAATCTCGATTGGCTACGACAAAGCCACTTTCGCCAAACTGATCCACATAGGTCAATGCCTCGAAATTGAACCCGGTGTTAGTAATTCGAACATCGCTATTGACTTGCTGCGGCGGCGTGAAGAGTTCCCATGTTGTATTGGCGAAATTTCCATCCACGGTCGTGGCGGCGGTTCCGGCGTTGACATTGATGTACGCTGCATTTGCATCGTTGTCTGCTGGTCCCGTTCCCCTGCTGCGGAAACTTCGTATATCCCCATTGGGACGGATAGCAATATCGCGAAGATCTTCTGCGTTTCTACCTACATCGTTCGTCAATTCACCCGTGAACGGGTTGACCAAATGAACCTGGGTACCCGCATTGAAGCCGGTTACGCTGCTCAAGTACAACGGCACATCCGCAAGCACATATTCGACTCGCGATTGCAGGGGAAGAAAATTAGGTGTGATCGGACCCATTCCGTTGGCACTAAGTGATCCATCAATATGGTCTTCAACAATGTATTGACCGCTGCTAATAGGTTGTACTCTCACACCAGCATCAATTGTCTGGTTTGCATTGAGTCGGTTAGCCAATACGGTTGGAACTTGCGTCCGATTGGTAAGTGCCAAGAAGTAACGACCTGCGCGAAGTTCGACCGATCCGATGAATGGATCCAAGGTACCTGTCGATCCACGGCTAAGATCCGAAGTTCCAGTGCCAGGAGCAGAGGTCGACCGATCGTCCAATATGTTGCTGTTTTCTCCGAGCTGGACAAGTCTTCCCGTAAGCTGCCCTTGCGCATCAAAAGCTTCTTCGAACAGATACATGGCCATGTCCGCACGGCCAATACCGTCCGCATAGTCAAGATCGAAAATCGTAGAAAGGTATTCGGCGAGCGGAGTCAGCAAGGATTGGTAGTCAATGGTGAACGAAAACCAATCGACATCCGTCGACGAATCCAAGTTACCGGAAACGGCAATGGTTCGACGGTCCGTTTGCAGAATGTTGCCAAGATCTTGTGCTGTTTGAAGCGTATTGTTCGCTCGAGCTTCAATCTCCCCATCCTCGCCCACAAGCGGCGAATGGCGTGGAACACCCGACAGTGTGAGCCCGTTTTGAGCAAATCGAATATCGGCATAGCTCACCGCCGAACCTGGAAGTTCCTGCGTTTCACCAAGCCGAACTTGCAATTGATACGAACCCTTGGATCGACCTTGTTCCACCGATGCAAGATCAGTCAACGCAGGTGTATTGGCAGGTTGACCCGGGAATTGGTTGCTGCTTCGAACGCGAACATGATAAAGAGTTGCTTCGTTTTCACGCCCTGGCAACACAACTCGTAGACCAGCGTCTTTCGGGTTAGTGCTATAGTCGTCGCGAGCTTCGCCCACCGGATTGGCTACTGTTCTCGAAACGGAAATCGTCGGAATTTGAGTGATCGTGCTTTTCCTAAGCGGATTTACACTGGTTCCTGGCAAGGTGGAGAATACTCGATTCGTATTAGGCTGGGTTTCTTCCAAATACGAATTGTCAGACAAGGCAAGAATCGTGCCGTCTGCAGCAACTAGTTCTACAACCGTATCCAAGCTGGATGTCGTGCGATCGATATCCAACCATACTTCCGTTCGGCCGTTCGCTGTAAAGCTATACACGTCGACATCCGATGGCTTGGTCAATACACCTTGGACTTCGAATCCTAGACGAGCATTCTCGTCCCCGCTTGTTGCTAAACGGGCAACTTGACCCAAGTACTGCGCGGTGGAAGGGCTATTGTTTGCCGAAGGAGCTGTCGCCCGTGCGGATTCGCGTTCGGAAACTACTTCCACATTGCGATCATTCGAATACGTTTGCATGGACACCCCGTCCCACGAGCCGGGGGATGCCTGCCGTTGAATCGCTGTCGGAATCAATTCCAAAAAGCTGGTAATTCGGGCGCTAGTCGAATTCGGGTCAACTCGCCAAGATAGGGCCGTCGACACATCGGCGACGCCATAAGCCTGCCCCAAGGTTGCATCGGCAAATGGCGTTAAGTTGGCGGTGTTAATGTTCCCATCAAGCGTGTACGTTGTACCAGCACCCACGATGGAGTTCTGCAGCGAAGGAGCTAGGTTTGCAGCCCAGCCTGTATAAGTCGCATTCTGTAAATTCACCCCTTGTTGGTAAACACCACCGTGCGAAAATCCAACGCGTTGAGCGTTGTTAACGCTGTTTGCTCGGAAATCATCTTGACCAGGCGTGCCCGTGACATAGAGCAAGCTGTTGTTGCCAGCCTGAAACTCTTCATCGAGATAATTGATGAAGTTGACATCGCCGAGCGGCTCGTCGCTCGACAATACCAGCGTGTTGTACAGTCGTGACACACCATTGTCGAATCGTGATTCAACTCGCCATCGAACAACCGCATTGTTGTTGCCCACAAACGTGCCTTCGCTGGCAACAAGGTCAGCCGACACGAGAGTTGGCTGCAATGTAACGGTCGTGTTCTCGAGAGAAGTGGCTTGACCGTTCGCCCCGATATCGATGTAATTGCTGAACGCTCGGAATACTTCTGCATCTGCAAATAGTTGAGTCCGACCTTGAGCAGTGACGCGAGAAGTGTCACCATTGTTGGTTCCACCACCTGCGCGTGGGAAGTAAGAGAAGAATCCAGGCCGATTCGGATCGACGTCATTGTCGATACGAGTCCCTTGGCCTACTTCGGCACCGGTCGGAAGAACGATGCTGCTAGAAAGCGATCCAGAGCCGTTGTTGTCGGTGTCAAAAGCAGCTCGGCCATCGGTTCCAAAACCTGCTCCAACGGAATCGTCCGCAAGCGCGGTCAATATCACTGGGAAGTTGGGTTGCCCGATGATTTGAACGCTTCCACCAATTCGGTTGCTGTAATCCAAAGGTGTGCCGGTCGCAGTAAGTCCAGCTGTTGTCGTTCCGCCGCCAAATTTGACGACCAAGCTTTCTGTCGGCGCACTTCGCAGTCGAAGCCCACCGAAGGTATGGAAGTTATCTGAAACGATGTCGTTCGAAACAATGTGGACAATGTCCGTATCGTCCCAAACGCTTTGCGTTGTCAAAGATTGGCCACGAACCACCATGCCGTTCAAAAGGTTTCTGGACAATCGGTTCCCATCGACCAAAGGTCCTTGGTTTTCCAATTGATCCAGGGAACGCCCGAGGAAACCCGATTGACGGCCGGGATCATTCACGAAGTCTGGTCCAAGCGAATTCACGTCGATGCTGATTGCTGCCGCACCGTTATCGTTGATTCGGTTGTTAACCAAAACAGGTTGAGCACCACGAACAAAAATGGTCGCCGCAGAGTTAGAGCCTCGTCCGGATCGACTTGTGCTGCTAGAAGCTTCGACACCTGAAGCGTTGTTTTCAATTCGAGAATTCGAAAGACGGAAGTCTGCCTGATGAACCTCGATTGCATTGAACGAAGCAAAGCCACCTTCGATTCGTGTTGTTCCGCCAGCGTACGAAAGGCGGTTGTAATCCAACGATGCCGAACTTCCGTGGGCAACGAAAACTCCACCCCAATCCCCCACCGAAGCATTGCGAACGCCTCGCAACGATGCAGTATCCGCAGTTCCGCCCACACCATAAGTGCGATCGCTGATACTAGTCATGACGATTGGCAAACCGCTACTTCCTTCAGCAATCAGTGATCCGCCTTCTCGCACTTCGATCCTGGCTCCGCTGCTCTTCAGAATCACGCCTGGATCAATCACCAAGCTACCATCGAGCCTTGCGCGAATCTTACTATTCGTAACCAATGCTGCGCCAGTCACGCTACCGTTATCCAAAAAGGTAGTTGAAGTCGCATCGAGTTGAGCGACCAAAGAATATCTTCCACCCGCAGAAGCATCGCTTCTGTACAACCGTCGTCCGGTATAGATGGAGGGCTGCACCGGTACAGGCAAATTGGAAAGCTGAATGGAACTCAAGCCAAGCACGCTCAGAGATGCTGTTGGTTCAGACGGTGCCGTTTCTTTGCCGTTCGAATCAATGAATACAATTCGGTAATTATAAGTTCCAGCAGCCAACGCTCCGCCAGCAACAACGGAAAGAGTTACGGCTGAACTTGACGGTGCCGCAAGATCCAAAGCGACTCCCGTTTGAGTACCGTTGTCCAAAAAGCTTGTAGTCGTCGAGTTCAATTGACTTACAAGGCGATAGACCCCTGCGCCTGTTGATTCACTTCGGTACAACCGACGAGCAACATACGGTAGGTTACTGTTGACAGGAGGCAAATTGGTCAGTTGGATCGAACTGTTTCCGACTACCGTTAGCGACTTCGTCGGGATCGATGCAAGGCTTTCGTTACCGGAAGCATCCACGTAGACCAATCGATAATTGTAAGTTCCTGCAGCTAACGAACCACCCGCAACCGCTACCAATTCCACAATCGTCGCCGGTGGCGAGGCAACATCGACAATACCGCCGCCTGGTTGACCATCAATGATCAAATTCTCAGCAAATACGTGAGTGATATCGATATCATCAAATCGCGACGAAACGGTAATGGTCTCCAATGTGTCCGCGACGCCAGTTCGAGTGCGAACAAACAAACCATTGATCGAGTTGTTGATGATGCGGTTACCGTGAATGTCCGGACCGACCCGGTCGAAATCTGGAATAAACAGGCCGCTTGCTTGGGAACGTAAATCGGCGAAGTCTGATTCCTTGAAGCTGTTCGGAGTAGCGGAAATAGCCGCATCTGCACTCAAAGTGATCACGTTGTTGTAAATCGATGGGCGCGAGTCAACCAAATTGATCGGGGTGATGACTTGCGACAAGCCATCGACCACCACTTGTCCTCCACCATAACGAAGCTGCGAGTGAATGATCGAGTTCAGGAAAAGCCCATTGCGTTCTTTGTCGACTCGGGTCTCGTCGCCGCCGTCGATTCCATTTCGGAAATCAATTCCACCCCAATCACCTGCCGCGGGTGCTGGCGGAGTTCTATCCGGATTGAGACCGATGCCCATCGGATCATTGATCGAGGTAACAATTACATTTTGGCCAGGAGTTCCCAACAGTTGAAGCGTACCGCCGCTTCGATCGACACTGACGGTGGAGCTTCCCGCGCTGATTCGAGAACGTCCCATCTTGATGATCGCGCCCGCATCGATCATGACAGTTACATTCTTCGGCACATCAAAGGTCGAACCGTCTGCCAATGGATTTCCAAACCGATTGAATCCAATTTCATAAGCTCGGTTCTGGGTATTGCCGAGAATCCGAACGCTCACAGCGCGGTTGCCCGAGGCATCTCTGGCTGCTTCCACGCCAGCATCTTGAAGAGCCCGTGCGATGGTGTTGTAGGGAGCAGCAAGCGTTCCGTTACCGCTAGCCGATGCAGTCTTGTCAACCCAAACCGTGTAGGCGGACATGTCGGCTTGCCCAACAATCGGCGCTGCTCGATCGGGACGAGTCGGCATGAACCAATAATTGAAGGTCCCACCAGGGCGACCATCTCCGTCGCCATCCAAGGCAGTCGGTGTTCCTTCCACGTCGACCAAGGTCGAAGCCGTTGGCGGCTTGTAATCAATTCTTAGCTGATACTTCCCTTCGGACTTACCACCCAATCCGGAGTCTTCAATATTTGGGTCGTAGCCGGTGTTACCTTTTGCACTCACCCCAACGATGTAATCGCCACCGCGATCCACGCTGATGGAGATACGAGGGTCGTCGCTGAAATAATCTTCGTTGGCAGCGATCTCAACCCATCTTGGCGATGTGGTCGTTCCTTCATTACGATAAAGACGCAACGATGCGTCCAGCAAGCTCGAATCGGCTTGCCGCTCCGCCAAGATCTGTAGACCTAGCTTGCCACCCTGACTTGGAACCGAAAATCGATAGAGATCGATATCCTTACCTTCAGGCCGAAGAATAAACTGGCCGTGGATAATATCCGCATTGCCCGGGAAAACGGCTTCGGCGGTCGAATTCGGATCGAAGATATTTCTCTGTACCGTGAATTCCGCCAACTCGTCCGCATTGCCAAGGCCTAGAAGCACACCGATTCCACGCATGAAGGATCGGAATAACGCAGTTCCAAATTGATTTTGATCAGCTTGATTGAAGTCTTGGATGTCGATGACAACTGCTTCTTGGGACCGATTGGACAACAGTCGGCCTGCAGCATAGGTCAAAGATCCAGGGCGGTTGGCTTCAACCGTTGTCAATGCGCCGACAGGATCGATCGCTTGCATATCGCCAACGGCAATGGTAAGTCCAAGGCTATCGCTTTCGGCAAATCGAACGCCTAGATACTTCTCGTAAAGCGACATGATCTGACGAACCATGTCCTTCTGAGTCTCGGTAATCGCATTCAGCTGAACGCTTTGATTGGCATTACCCAACAACGTCGAGAAGTTGTAGTTGATGACGGCGATGCCGCTTTCATCACTCGCTTTGACGATGTGTTGTTGATAACGGTTATTGCGATTACCTTGCTCATCGTTTGCACCAGGGAAATCGAGCGGGAACGGACTGCCAGTGCTGTTCTCAATCTTGGCATTGATGATTGCGGACTTCGCTCCAGGTCCCGTCAACCAGCTTCCACCCAAATCAACAGCGGTATCAAATCGGCTGCCAGCATCGCGACCAGTTGGGTTCGTATCGCCTTCTTGATTAATGACAG
>CAITIF010000860.1 GCA_903892365.1 uncultured Pirellula sp.
AGACGATGAAGCGATCGCTTGCTACGCGAACTTTTGCCGCGTTACAGGCTCACCAGAAGAATTGATTGTAGACTTCGGTTTGAATCCACAACCAGTCGGAATTCCAAAGGACCCGATCCACGTTAAGCAACGCGTGATCATGAACTTCTTCACAGCCAAGCGATTGCTGGCCGCCCTACAAATGTCCGTTCAGCGGCACGAAGCAGTTTTTGGCGTTCTGGAAACAGACATTCAAAAGCGTCTCCGAGTCCAAGGCCCTAACGGTTAATTGTCCGTAGTGCTCTTCAAAGAAATTGAAACAGCTCGCATTTTCGCGAGCTGTTTTCGTTTTTACACAGTCCATTTACCCTTATACTTTACTCCGGTTGCTCGTGCGGCCATTCACGCAATCGTGCAAACTTTGCAACGCCAATCATTCGTCGGACCTACCTTAGAACCTTGTGGATTCAATCGATGTGCATTTCCAGAATAGCCTTGACGATGTGTCTAGCCGTTTGCCTCGCTGCGGACGTGTGTCTTGCCCAAACATCCAAACTGCTGACCGGCATTTCTGAAGTCGATATCACGCCTCCAAGAGGCTTCCCTATGGCGGGTTACTATCACGAGCGATTAGCCGAAGGAGCTTTAGACCCGCTCAAAGCCAAAGCGATTGTGTTTCGAAGCGGGGATGCCGCCGGAGCCTTGGTAGTTTGCGATCTGATTGGAATCGCGACCGACTTGACTCGCGAAGTTCGAAAACGAGCCTCCGAGAGAACTGGGATACCGGCTGAGTGCATCGCTTTGGCGGCGACTCATTCCCATACTGCTCCAGATTACATGAAAGAATTGTTTCTTCGCCTTGGAAACGAAAAACAGGAACCAATTCGAGCTGAGTACATTGACAAACTAATCGATGGAATCGTCACTGCAATCGTCCAAGCTCATTCGACTGCTAGCGACGCTCAACTTCAGTGGGGGACGACTCGCCAAGAGGTTCCTGTTTCGTTCAATCGTAGATTCGTCATGCGAGACGGAAGCGTGAAAACCTGGATGAACTTTACCAATCCTGATGTGGTTCGCTCCGCAGGTCCCATCGATCCAGAGATTCAACTCATGTCCATCAGCGACTCCAATCATAAACCGATAGGCTTGCTGAGCAATTTTGCATTGCATCTCGATACGGTTGGCGGCATGAACTGGAGTGCCGACTATCCACACGTCATCGAAAAGACACTTCGAAAGGAAGCAGGCGAGAACTTCATTTCTATTTTTGGAACTGGCTGTTGTGGCGATATCAATCATTCGAATCCGAACTCCAAAGAGATCAACAAAACATCCAAAATTGGAACCGCTTTGGGAGAGACAATCGAGGCGCGAATAGGCTCGTTGCAGCCACTGGAGTCGCACCAGCTTTCGGTGAAATCGCGAACGGTCCAATTGCCATTGCAAGGAGCAACGCAAGAAGAAGTGGAACGCTCGATTTCGATTTTGAAACTTGCCAGGGCGAAGGAGAAGGTCGATTTTCTTGACCACGTAACCGCCTACAAGAAAATGATTCTCGATCAAATGCTTCGAAGCAAGCCATTCGCAAAGACAAGGGATCATGTTACTTGGGGTTTAAGTCGTTCCCTTGCTGGCATTGGTGAATCGATTCCAGTCGATATCACGGTCTTCACACTTGGCCGCGACGTTGCCATTGTTTGCCTGCCTGGCGAAGTGTTTGTTGAGCTTGGCTTGGCGATCAAGCAAGCGTCTCCATTTCGTGCAACCTTCGTGATCGAGTTGAGCAATTCGGTCGAGACCATCTATGTTCCGCATCGTGCCGCGTACGCAGGCGGAAGCTACGAAGTGACCAATTCCAATGTGATGCCTGGATCAGGAGAAATGCTAGTGGAATCCGCTATAAGTCTGCTACGGGAATGCGCAAGTGAACTGAAGGAATAACAATATCCCAGCATCTCTTTCCGTAGCGAGCAAGTCTTACATGGCAAGAAAGTCGCCGATCCTAAGACGCGAACAAGTTGCATGCCCTTCGAAGCATAGGTCGACGTCCGATCCTTTCTGTCGCGGCCGCATCTGGTAATTGCTTTTGTAAATGACTTGTCTGGTTCCGTTCCCTACTGTTGTATCTTTGGCATGCATTTGCTGATTGGCAGTCATGCCTTCGACTTCCTCCTGGGGATGCAACTGGAAGTCGAATGCAAGTGGTTGTTTCTCGGG
>CAITIF010000861.1 GCA_903892365.1 uncultured Pirellula sp.
AACCGTGGCTTATCAGCCACGGCTAGGGTTGTACCGGCCTTTCAGGCCTAAAAGCGCAAAATCAAAAACGCGGGCCCGGCGACTAGCCAAGACATAAAACCATGGCTCCGGCGAGCTGCGTTCGCGTTGTACCAGTCTCTGGCACGGCAGGGGATGCCGCGCTACTTTCTCCCAACCATCTCTTCCAAAGGCTTGAACCGAGACTGCCGGGCAATTATCCTCAATGAATCGTTGTTTGTGGACAAAAGTGCGTCAGTCGTTTCTGGTTTGCGAAAAGAGCCGGCGTTATGATTATTTGGCCAATCCTGTGGCTTACTGCAATTTTCGCCATGATTGTTTCGATCATCGGGGTCTCCCTGGCAGAAGCAAAGGCCCGACGAAGAGCTGCCGAAGTCGCCCGCCAACAACAGGCTGCCATGCAACAATCCCAAATGGACGCTGGTGGTTCCATGACCGCCGATGATGGAATGGGAGGCGATATGGGCTTCGGCGCATCGCAAGGCAGTTTTGATGTCTTCGATGGTCTCAAATAACCCCTTCTTAATTCGAGCCTTCTCCCCTATACTTCTCTCTCGGTGTGAGCTGATCATGCTCAAAGTTTGAGCGTGCGGGCACTCCTCCGAAAGTAACCTTGATCCAACTCGATGTTGCTGTGCGGATGGAACGTGTCAGCTTTCCATTTGAACACACGTTGCGGCGATGGCAAAATCGCGGCAAAGAAGCGACAGGCATCAAAGATCCAAGCGGATACGAGGTTACGTGAAGGTGGAATCGCGAGCAAAATTAGCGTTAGAAAACGGTGTCGTTTTCGAAGGCATTTCGATCGGTGCCAGCGGTGAAGTCGATGGCGAAGTGGTATTCAACACTTCGATGACCGGCTATCAAGAAATTCTTACTGACCCAAGTTATCGCGGGCAAATCGTCACGATGACTTACCCAGAAATTGGGAATTACGGTGTCAACAATGAAGACCTGGAAAGCACCAAGCCGCAAGTGGCTGGCTTTATCGTCCGCGAAGAGAGCCGCATCCATAGTAACTTTCGCGCGCAAGCCACTCTGCGTGAGTATTTTCTGAAGCATGGCGTCGTTGCCATTTCCGATATCGATACACGTTCGCTTGTACGACAAATTCGCAACGTGGGTGCCTTGAAAGGTATCTTGTCGACCATCGATCTAGACAATGCCAGCCTAATCGCCAAAGCCAAGGCTAGCCCTGGTCTCGTCGGTCGCGACTTAGTGCGAGAGGTCGTGCCAGGGTCCGCTCGACTTTGGAACGAACCACTGCATCCCATCGATCGACTGTTCGTCGAGAGAAGTTCGGAAGTAAGCGAAAACGCTCCACATATCGTCTGCCTAGACTTCGGAATGAAATGGAACATCGCACGACATTTGCGCGATCGAGGCAATCGAGTCACCATATTGCCTGGCACCTCAACTGCAGACGAAGTCCTGAAACACAAACCTGATGGAGTGTTTTTATCAAACGGACCCGGCGACCCTGAGCCACTCGAATATGCGATCTCAACCATTCGACAATTGCTCGGCAAGAAACCAATTTTCGGTATCTGCCTCGGACATCAACTTCTGTCGCTGGCCTGCGGTGCGAAAACCTTCAAGCTCAAGTTTGGTCATCGCGGCGCTAATCAACCAGTTCTCAACGAAGAGACAGGCAAAGTTGAAATCACAGCGCAGAACCATGGCTTTGCTGTTGAAGAAACAAGCTTGCCCAACGATCTAAAGATCACGCATCGCAATCTGAACGACAACACCATTGCGGGAGTCCGTCACAAGACGCTGCCAGCGTTCAGCGTGCAGTATCACCCTGAAGCATCTTCAGGTCCACACGACAGCCATTACTTGTTTGACGAATTCCAAAAGTCGCTCGCCAAATCGTAATAAGTCGTTTCATCGCCCTCGACCATTTTTACAAAATCCCAACCAGCGGTTACGCTTGAACCGCTGCTTGAGAACTCGCGAATCAGATAACCTCTTTTCGATGCCACCGTGTCGGAAGGAGGTATTCTTTTGGCCTGACGAACTTTTTCTGGACTGATGAGCGGATACTTGCCTGCGACCGCTATGAGCTTGCGATAGTAGCCATCTTCACTGAGTTCATGAAAACGCAAATCCACTTTCTTGCGCACCGGCCAAGCGGCATCTTGCGCTACTTGCTGCAACATCCATAACTTGGATAACCAATCGATGCGACCAAGTAACGACTGACGAGCTTGCGTATCGTGTTTGGCAGCTTTAAGTGAATCAATGGTATCTTGCCACAATCGCACAATTCGCCAAGCTTCAGCAGGCACCTGCCACGATTGCTGCAAAAACTCTTTGATCTGACCAAGGTAATACTGCTGGATCTCAAGGGCGGACCAATTCTTACCGTGTATATCAGGGAGTCTCGCGATCAGCAGATCATCACGAGCAACCGACTTAAGCGACTGAAATGAGCTTGCCAAACGGGGCCCGGAAGCGTCCGCTGGGCTTTGCTCGACCCAATCCAGCAACAAACAAGTAACACCTGAGCGAAGATACTGACTCATCGGCGACATACACGAATCACCTAGAGCAATTTGAATTCGTTGCCGTGCTTGAAACAATCTGCCGATCGATCGCCATGGTCGCGAGCCGGGAGCACAAAGCGTTTTCAGCCAATGACCGAACACAAAGATCGGCCTTCCACCCCAATAACCTCCCAGGCCGATCCATCGATCACATGCCGAGGCTTTGGCACCCAGCCAGAACTTGCCATTCCCATCCAAATGACCTGCCCCATCGAGGATAATCCTGGTCGCAAAAAAAGGAGCTAAGCGATCCAATTGCGATCGCAGTACAAAACTACGTACGATGATCGTGAGCAGCAAAACAAGAGGAGCGTGCAAAACTCGCAGACCCAGCACAGCTAACCGCAAGGCACGACCACGAAACTGAGTGGCCACTGATATCGAAGGGGAAGAAGCGGTGGATTCTTTCGACTCAGAATCGGTTGCGGGTACACTTCGGTCAGGAAGCACCCAAGAAAGCGACCAACCTGCTGCCTGAATCAGACTGAGCCAAATCGTTGCCAGAATCCAATAAAGAGCAACGATCGGCAAGAGAGCACAGAGGCTGATTCGCAACAGCCACAACCGCCATCCTTTGGCAATTTCGATTTCGTAGTTCTCTTGTAAACCGTAAACATGCCCGCTTGGATCTGCCGAGTTTTTCAAGAGCCGGACCGATCCGTGGGGCGGCAACTGCTCAATGGCCTCTTCAAACAACTCATCTTGCGCGAGCTGATGAGCGATAAGCGTTGCGGGACTTCGGCACTCGGGTGTAGCCCCTTCAATAAGCCCCTGGACTTCACCGGTGGAAGTGACCGCTGGCTCAAAAGAAATAGCCCCACCGTTCGCTAAGAACTTGCGATCCGCATGCTCGCTGGGGACAAGCGGTAGATGCTGACTGACTTGAGCGCAGAAGGCTTCAAAAAGTTCGGCAGTGAAGGCGGTCGACGCAGTGGAGGCATGGTCAAAATAGACGGCATATTCCGTCTCAAGTCCGATCAAACGATCGAGAACTTTCGGACTACTCGCCTTCCTGGTTCGTTTCGCACCGTTCCAGGTAACTTTCGATTTGTTGCGTACAATCTTGGCCAATGGACTTAAGCACCTCAGCAAGTTTTGCATTGTTTGCTAGGTCTGACTTCGGAGCGGGGGCTGCAGGCGAGCCAGCCGAACTGGCTTCGCTGAGCCCCACCACTTCATTCCATTGTAACGAATTCTTATGCATGTTCGAAAGGAATCTTTACCGGAGGATTATGATTCAACAAATTCTGGCACGACCAGGCGATCGATGATGCCTGCTTCATAGCCTTTGCGAAGTAGCAGAGCCACGGCTTCACGCCCGCGACTACCAAATTCGACAGTCCAATCATTGACGTACATGCCGACGAATTGATCCGCTTTGCCGCGATCGAGCCCCCGGCCAAACCCCAAGGCATAATCGAGAGCCGTCTGGCGATGTTTCAAGCCGTGTACGATGCTCTCGCGAAGCAATCGATTCACTTCTTTGATAACATCCATTCCAAGATCTTTGCGAATACCATTAGCACCCAAGGGGAGCGGGTATCCGGTTTCTTCCATCCACCATTTTCCAAGATCAACGATGAGATGAAGACCTTGATCTTGGTAGGTAAGTTGACCTTCGTGGATGACGAGCCCTGCATCAATCGTTGTGCCGTTATATTCGCCGCGTTCTACGATATCGAGGATCTCGTCAAAAGGGACCGCGACGTATTTGAATTGATCCTTGCCTAGCCAGAGCGAAAGCGAAAGAAACGCGGTAGTAAGTGTGCCAGGAACGGCAATCGTTTTGCCGATAAGGTCGGCACGCTGACAAGCAGTACGTGCCACCACCATCGGTCCATAGTTATCGCCCATGCTCGCACCGCAACTGCAAATCATGTACTTATCGGACAGATAGGCGTAGGCATGCAGACTGATCGCGGTGAGTTCAAGCTCTCCCTGGAAGGCTCGACGGTTGAGCGTTTCGATATCGACGAGTTCATGAACGAAACGGAATTTGCCCGTATCGAAGCAATCTTTGGCTAGGGCATAAAACATGAAGGCGTCGTCCGCATCGGGAGAGTGTCCCACGCGAATCGTCATCGCATTTTTGGATTGTTCATCGGCCAGAGATGAAGCGGACATGGGGAGACCCTTCTTGCAAACAAAAATGACGGACAAAGTAATAGTACTTTATCCGTCATTGCGAGATTTACACAACCGCCCTTCTACAAATAAGCCGCCTTACGGGGCTATGAAGCAGTTGGGTGCTGAGGCTGATGATTATTCGTAATCTGCTTCTTTCAGCACGTACAAGCGGTTGGGTGCATTGCTGCTGGTGCTTTGAGGGCAGAGCAGGGCAGTATACACATGATAGCCAGTTTCATCGGCAATGGTTCGAGTGCTTCCGTCCGCAAAGGCAACGGTGACCAAGCCAGAGTGACCGGCGGATGGTCGGGCGAAGGATGGACTTGGCGACGTCGACATATCAAGTTGAAATTTGCGACCGTTGATCTTTTCTTCGGGAGCTGGCAATGGAACACCGCTTGGAGCCCCATATCCTGCTAGCTCGGTTCGATAGAGCCAAACCATTCCGGTAGCAGTTCGGTTATTGAAGGTACTGATCCGGTTGAGGTATTCTGCCGAGGTCGTATACCCCCAAGGTCGAGCGATCATGTTTTCAGAGTACATGATGGTTTGGCTGAGACCATCGCGGATATCGGATGCCTTCATGGTGACAGCCGTTGGGGCAAAAACGCTGGCACTGAGCACGTTTCCAGCTTCGTCTTGGCCTCCGCCAGCGACATTTACTCGGTTCACGAACATGCCGTTAGAACGAGTTTGGCTCAAGATTGGGCCTAATCCACCGGATGAACGATCATCCCAGAAACCATTATTGGCTACATATGAATTTTTGCTGAATGCTTCGTCACCTTGGATTAGGGAATCGGTTGGGCAACGGAAGATAGCGATATCGGGGCAGAAGTCTGGAAGATTCGTGAACAGAGAATACTGATCACTAGTCCACATATCATACAGTTGTTGCTGTTCGATACTTGGGAAGAGCGTTACATGCCAGCCAGCCACACGACGGACTGGAGTACCTCCAGCGTTTCCGATATCAAACGATTCCAAGTAGCCAGGAAAACGCTTTTTGCTTGTCTCGAAACTAACAGTTGCCAGAGCAATT
>CAITIF010000862.1 GCA_903892365.1 uncultured Pirellula sp.
ATATCCGCCTGTCGCGCCAAAGGGCTGTTGGCGCCGCTGGTGATTGCAATTACGCCCGCGGATTTTCGAATCATGAAGGGCAGAATTCGAACAATTTCTTCTGTAGCTCCACTGTTGGACAACATCAAGACCACGTCTAAGGGGCCGACGCATCCCAGGTCGCCATGAACCGCTTCCGATGGGTGTAGAAAATGAGCTCGAGTGCCGGTCGAAGCAAAGGTTGCGGCCAGCTTTTTTCCGATCAGACCTGCTTTTCCGATTCCACACACAATCAAGCAACCCTGCATCGCAAGGAGCTTATCGACGGCAACTAGGAAATCTTCGTCGATCGATTCTGCGAGCATTTGAATCGAATTTGCAGCTTGGGTCAGAATGTCCGCCCCACGCGCCAAACGTCGCCGCTTGGCAGTTGCGCTTGCTCCATTCCGCCGTGATGGAAGTCGCATATTCATGTAAAAGCCGTCCTTGGCTAGTCGAGTTTCAGTGGCTTGTCGATTTTCAGTCCATTCGTTTTCCATCGAAGGCTGGCTGGCTTCGTAACGATGCCGCCAGCTATCTGGACAACTTCTCAGCGTAACAGACAGGAGGCTTTGGCGGCAACCCCGACATGAATGCTGGCAAATGATGTGTTTTTTCGATTTTCGGGGGATTCAAAGATTTTTTGAGGGGAGTGACCAAACGTGTCCAAGCAGTGTCGAAAACTTGAGTAACGAATTGGCAAGCATTGTTGTAGCCGGCACCGGAATGCGTTAGCATCGTAGTTGTTGAATTCAAACTACTGCAAGTCAACCAATATGTTTCTTTAGAACCAGCATCTTTCAGCTTTATTCAGCAAAAGGGAATTTTCGGAATGGCAGCATCATCCAGCAAATCAACAGGCAAGAAAAAGGCCGATAAGAACGCCCCGCCAGCCGAGCGGATCACCGGTCTCGAAAATATTTTGAAGCGAGAACCGGGGCTGAAAACAACGCTTCAGCAGATTGAGAAGCAGTTCGGCGAAGGCTCGATTATGCCTCTTGGCGGCGAAGCTCAATTGAAGATCGAAGGTATCAGCACCGGATCGCTTTCGCTGGACATGGCATTAGGCGGAATGGGGGTTCCACGCGGGCGGATCATCGAAGTCTTTGGTCCTGAATCCAGTGGTAAAACGACCATTGCATTGCATATTTGCGCCCAAGCTCAGAAGGCTGGCGGGATTGCAGCGATCATCGATGCGGAGCACGCTTTTGATCCAAGCTGGGGAAAAAAGCTTGGGGTGGAATTGCATTCGCTTTTGGTGAGTCAACCCAGTAGCGGCGAAGAGGCGATGCAGATCACCGAAATGCTTGTGAAGAGCAATGCGGTGGATGTCATCGTGATTGACTCGGTGGCTGCACTTGTTCCTAAGCAGGAATTGGAAGGGGAAATTGGCGACACTCACATTGGTCTCCAAGCGAGATTGATGAGTCAATCGATGCGAAAGTTGACAGGAGCGATTGCCAAGAGCAAGACATCCGTCATCTTCATCAACCAGATTCGGGACAAGATTGGTGGCATGTCGTACGGCTCGCCAGAGACGACACCTGGTGGTCGAGCTTTGAAGTTTTATGCTTCTTGCCGAATCGACGTTCGGCGGATCGGGCAATTGAAAGACGGCGAAGATATCGTTGGGCAACGCGTCAAGACAAAGATTGTCAAGAACAAGGTAGCGCCTCCGTTCCGAGTGGCCGAATTCGACATGATGCACACCTGTGGCATCAGCTTCGAAGGCGATTTGTTGGACTTGGGCACGGCTCATAAGATCATCAATCGAAGCGGCGCCTGGTTCAAGTACGGTGAGACCTACATCGGTCAAGGCAAAGAAAAGGCGCGGAACTATCTGGTGGAAAACAAGCAGGTCGCAAGCGAAATTCGCGATGCGATCATCGCAGCAGGCGGATATTCCGGGCCGGAAGGAAAGCCAGAAGAAGGGGAAGCAGAAGAAGAGGAAGTCGAAGCAGATTCCTAAGCCAAGTTCATGGAAGCGTCGCCCCCTAGGGTCAGGTGATTCCTATCGGACCCTGGGCGATGATCCA
>CAITIF010000863.1 GCA_903892365.1 uncultured Pirellula sp.
CGAGGGTGTCGAGGCCGAAGCACTCATGGCATCACCAAAATCCACGCCCCAAACTTGGATCGTTAATGACTTGGTCGCAGGTCGATAACGCTTGGCATCATCCGGAGTAAAGGTAACAGTCAATGTTTGCTCACCAGGTGCCAAATAGGAACCTAGCGATGGTGTATACGTTAGGACGCCCGGCGCATCGACCGTCGCTGACAAATAGCTTGCATCGAGGGGAGCCAATGCCAATAGCTCGCTTGGCGGATTCCAGGTGATTTGGGGCGTCGCTGGAGGCATGCCATCGATATTCACGGTTTCCAGACTCGAATTCAGCAATTGAAAACGCGGCCCTTCGCCACTGGATAATGTGATCAGTAGCAAGACGTTGGGTCGGACCGAAAGCAATCGAACGACCGAACCTTCAAACTGCCGAACGCCTTCCAAAGAATAGGTGGCACCCAGCCAACGTTGAACTTGAGAAACCCCCGCAATATTTCGAGCCGAAAACAATTCGTTTCCAAGCCAAGTGATGTCCGAAACGGTATTGCCCAGCGCATTGTTTGCAACTGCTAAAGTTTTTGCATTAAAAACAGCGCCAGATCCCAGAATGGCAGACTGACCGTCCGGAGTTATTCGAACGGGCAGTTGAATAAGAGGACTGCCGTGCAAAGGCGTGTCACGGTCAAGACCGATACCGCCGCGAACGATCGACGTATCATCGCCCGTGACATTGATTTTGCGACTGTGAAGATCGCTCGGTGAGAACATGGAAAAATAATAGATGGATTCATTCTTTTCATCCCAGATCAGTCCGGACGATGGGTAATGCCATTCTTTTTTGTCTACAAGCTGCCCCGTCGACGAAATGGAATTCAGCGTTGACCAGGCTCCCGAAGAATCCTCTGCAAGTAAGTACGGATCCGCAGTGACGAGCCCCAATGGAGTACCAGGCAATTGATGGAACGGCGTTTCGATTGGCTGTGCCGCGTTGAAATCGATCTTGCGGATCAGGCCGTCCTGATAGCTCGTATAAAGCACATTGAATTGATTGGAATATGCTACGTGCAATGGAGTGCCAAGCAATCGAATAGACTGGCTATACGCCTCGCGGACAGGATCCCAACGAAAAACACTCTGATGTTCCATGTCGTAAAGCAAGACGGTACCGTCTTTGGCCACATAGACATCTGACGGGGAATACACCAAGCCTATCGGATTGACGGTATCACCCGGCGGTGGAGCACTCAGTCGGTCGAGTCCAACCACCTCCACCGAGAATCCTTGGGCAGCGCCCGACGATTGTCGGAATACCAATACGTTACGACTGTTGACGAATATCTCTTCACCGGGGCTCGCCAGTTCCAACGTACCGGTCGGTAAGAAGCCAGTGGAATACGAGGTCAGTTTGTTTCCATTCAAAACGATGGGAATGGTCCCACCTGAAAAATCAATATCCGTAATGTTGGTGCCTAGTCGCCCCGAGTGCAGTAACGTATCCGAGGCATACAGATGGCCGGAATTGTCCACAACATATCGATCGTCATCGAACGTCCATGTTTTGGAAGCAGAATCAAAAGCTCCGTGATACGATGTGTCACCATTATCCAACAAGGTACCCGTATTGGAGTAGTCAACATAAGTAAGGTCGGCAGGACTGATGCCGATTGAACGTCCGAATATTCGGTTCTTGCTGGGTGCAATCGAGGAGCCGCCGATCGCATCGATATAGCTCCTCATCGTATCCACGATGGTGTTATTCGTTTTGTTCAAGCTTGTAACGTTGGCGTAAAGACTTTCTGAGTAGTTCACGAAAAGCAAATTGGCATCCGAATGAATACCAATCACCGGGGCACTTGCGTTAAACAAATGCTGGCGAGATCCCCCGGCCTGATCATATCGATACACGGATTTATCAAACGCGGCATAGATGCCATCGGAATCCGTCGCAAAAGCCGTTGGCGGTGAAGAAGCTCCGACCAATCGAATCGGTGACAACCAGATTTGCTGATTGATATCGTATCGTTGAAGGGAAGGAAGAGCGGAGTCCGCGAAGTACCCGACCCCCTGCCATTCGACAGCTGCGATGGCCATCATACTCCGCTGTTCTAGCTGTTCGATTCTCAACTTTTTACACATCGGCATCAAAGCTCCAAGCACCTTAAACTTCAACGAACGTTGGTGAACAGGGCACGCCAAAAAGCTCTGCTTGCTTATTGCTGCGTTCTATGTCATCCGTGCAAACATCAACCTGCGCTTTATTTATAGTTAAGCGACAACGGGGTGTCACTCTCAAAGTCGTTTGAAATCCGCTTTTTAGGGCACTGCAGGGGCACAGTCACTATTTCCGAAGTTGGTGGCTCGATCGCCTAGAAACCAATCAATAATGGCAACGCGAGGGTGGGCCTCGTGCCCTCCTTCGCAACAGGTTTGGTGCGCTAACACGGGTCTCCCTTCAAGTCCGCGTTCCGCTTCCGTCGAGTTTATCTCGGCGGGGGCGAACAACGGACGGCTACAAGAGGTACAAACGCTGGCTCCGACCGGGACGAGCCCGACGAAGGCCTAGAAGGGAATGAGATTTCAAAAGAGGCGTTGCTTGTAGCTTTCAGTTGTTGCTTCCGATTGGGATGAACCCGAATGGAAAGCTTCAGGAAGCGGTTGGGTTTCATGGCATGCGTTGGGTCGCATCGCTTGATCATCCAATCTTGCCGCGACGGGTGCTTTTATCCTTCCAGGATGCAAACTCAATGATGGATGCCACAGAAACATACATTCGTGGATTGGCAACAAGGAACCGATACATGCCAAGCATGTACGGAGGGGGAACTTTCATGAATCTTTAGAGCGATAGCACAGGTGCAGATCCATGTTAAATGTGCTAAAGTGACCTGCAC
>CAITIF010000864.1 GCA_903892365.1 uncultured Pirellula sp.
CCAACGTGAAGGTAGAGGTCGAGCTAAAGCGATCAAACTCGCGTTCAATGATCAGCTTTCGAATTGCTTTGGTCTCGCGATCGATCTCGATCGTAGCACTCTTAAAGGGACGTTTGCTCCACTGAATTTGCATGGTTGCTACAAGGATGGTGGAATCGACCGGTCCCTCCGACACCGTCAGATCACAGTGCTTCAAGAGATTATGCAGTAAAGTCTCCAAGTTAAAACTGTAAAGGTCCCCGATTCTCCGCAGGGGGCTTCCCATCTCGTTTGTATTGATGACGATAGCGCGTCGAGATCCAAGTGTCATCCACATCGCTCCTTGCTCATCACGCCCCCAGGCCCATTCACGCGCCCCTCGCATTTGAACCCAGAACCGGTCCCCTTGAGTGGCCACTCGCACATCTTTTGGAAACTCGAAGAACGGTTCATTCGCTTCGCTGCGTTTCACTTCGACAACATAAATTCTTTCAATAGGTGCCGCGTGCGTCTGCATCGCAGCCTGGACCAACTGGGATGGGTTGGCAAAAGCTTCTCGTTCGCTTTGCAACAGAAAAAAAGTCATTGCCACCAACAGGCTCGCGGCCACAACCAGCCAACCCGACATCCAAGGTTGATTCCGTCTAGCGGATAACTTGGTTGGTTCCGACAGATCCTGAACACGCGACGGCTCGCGAACCGTCGGCGGCATGGGCTCCGATGATTCTCCGACAAGATCAACTAGCGCGGTCAAAGGTTCTTGCCCAAGACTTTCGGACAAGAGCGAATCCAGCAGCAAGTGATCGACCAATTGGAGGCGAAGAGTTGGATCTTTTGAAACAAGGGAATGCAATTCTGCTAAGTCAGAATCAGACAGGGTATTATCGAGCACTCTCGACATCAAGTCATTGAATCGAGCGGTCGACTTCATGCTGCACCTCCTTCAGCCTCAAGCTTCGACTGGATACAGGCCAACAAGGTTTGCCGAACTCGATAGAGCGTTTGTCGAATCGATGCCTGTGGTCTGCCAATGATTTCCGAGATGGATTCGATGGCATGCCCGCCTGCATAGCGCAGATCAATCAGTTGTCGTTGAGGGGGTGGAAGTTTGTTAAGACAACCTTCAAGGGCATCTCGTCGATGATCGATTTGCGACAGTCGCTCTTCAGCGAGATCGGCTAGTTCGTTGAGCCATTGATCGTCGAAGACCAACCGGTCTCGGCTGTATTTTCGAATGTGGTTGAGTACTTTAAAGCGAGCGATTTGGCTGGCCCAGGCCCAAAAATCAGTGCCAGCTTGAAACTCAGAGGCCTTTTCCCAAAGGACTGAATTGATCTCTTGCAGAACGTCGTCTACATCTGCAGGTCGCACAAGCAAACATCGCACCAACCCCCTTAAGCGACTCTGGTGGCGTGCGATTAAACCGACGATTTCAGATAGATTCGAATTCTGCATTGATTTTGGCTCCGGAAAGCTAATGTCGCCAGGATGGCAAACATCAACATACTGGGTCAAAATAATCAAAGATCTTGATGAGTAGGAAAAGACTTCAAAATTTCAGCAAGTAAGGGAGCGTCTAGACTCGCCGCCCCGTAGACTGCAGAGCATTTCATTGCATGCGTTTTTCCCCAACATGCTGTGCAATTGCACGAAACGCTTCGATCGACTCGTACTCCATCCGCTCTCCGTCGATGGTGTAATTGGCGTAGGCGGAGTTCTTGGCGATCACGACACGGCGAGTCGGGTTAACATAAATGAACTGTCCGTAGACTCCAATAGCAAGGAACTCCCCTTCGTCACCTTCAGGAATCCAAAATTGATATGCATAGCCTAGCGCCGGGATACCTTCGAATTTCTTACTTCCAGGTTTCAAGTAATCGGTGCGAGGAGTCACGGAATCCTGGATCCATTGCGTGGGAAGTAATTGCTCGCCCTTGAAGTTCCGGCCTTGATTTAGATAAAGCAAACCAAAGCGAGCATAATCACGAGTGCGCATGCATAATCCGCCAAAGCCTAATTCTGTACCATGGGCGTCTGTCAACCAAAGCGAATCTTCTTCGGCCCCAAGTCTTGACCATAGTTTCTCCTGCATGTAGCTGGCAAGCTTTTGTTTTGTGGCGGGTCGACAATCTACGCTTCGGAAACGGAACTGCCACCAGACGCAGCCAACGCAGCCGCGGAAACTTCTGGAACAGTGCCGATAGGCAGCCAGATTGCAGATGTCC
>CAITIF010000865.1 GCA_903892365.1 uncultured Pirellula sp.
CCAACGTGAACATCGACCTGATCTCGGGCATGGTTGGAGAAACATGGGACAATTGGCGGGAGAACGTACGACGAACGCTCGAACTGTCTCCCGAAAGCGTTACCATTTATCAGATGGAGCTCCCATTCAATACGGTCTATTCTAAAGACCTGCTGCAAACGCAACAGGCAGCTCCGGTCGCAGATTGGCAAACCAAACGAGACTGGGTTCGCTATGCTTTCGAAGAATTTCAAACTGCGGGGTACAAGGTAAGCAGTGCATACACCGTCGTGAAAGACCCAAGCAAAGTAAGTTTTTCCTATCGCGATAATCTTTGGCGAGGCTCGGATTTGATAGCGACTGGCATCGCAAGTTTCGGTCATCTGTCGGGCGTTCACTATCAAAACGTTCCGGAGTGGAATCAGTACTTAGGGGCTTTGCTGGACGAAGATCGATTACCGATTGGACGTGCCTTCGTACCGACCAAGGACCAATCGCTCATACGCGAGATGATTCTGCAATTGAAGCGGGGCTACTTAGAAACCGAGTATTTTCAAACTAAGTTTGAAACTGATATCGCTGAACGTTGGAAAGACGTTTGGGCAGGTTATGTTCGAGATGGCTTCGCCGAGCTGAAAGTAGATTCGAGCGGTCATTGCAACCGTATTGAACTAAGCATGGACGGATTGCTTCGTGTCGACGCACTTCTGCCCGCATTTTTCGAACCACAGTTTCGCGGAGTGCGTTATACATGAGCGAGACGCTCACCTTCATGATGGGCGATTTTGCAGCGGAAATCCTAAGCGATCGACTGTATGCAAAAAACCATATGTGGGCCATGCCCATGAGCGATGGAAACATACGCTTTGGTTTTTCAGCCTATGCGGTTCGATTGCTACAAGACATTTACTTTATTGAGTTTTCGCACGAACCGATGGCCCAACTCAAGAATCGCCAAGAGTTTGGAAGCATTGAAAGCAAAAAGGCAGAAAGCGGATTATACTCGCCAATCACAGGACAACTTGTTCAAATTAATGAACAATTGCTAGACGATCCCTCGATTATCAATGTCGACAAGTATGGCCAGGGATGGTTAATTGAAATGCACGGCGATAGCAGCGAAATGTTAACTCCACAGCAATACTTGGATCACTTGTCCCAAGCTTGGGACGTGGCTCAGCGTACCATCAAGGGCCAAGCCAATACGATGGATTCCGAAGATGAATAACAACAAGGCGACAGAGAGCAACATGATCAGCGCCCCCCACCATTCCGATCGATTCAACACAGACTCTGGGTTAAAAGGCCTACTCGTCATCGTTTCTCAAGGCCAAAGTCGAAGCCCCGACAAACGATCGCTCGAAGAGGCTATTGCTACGATTGCGGCTTCACTCCCCCAAACATGTAGCATGCTCGTTCCTAACTTGTATGACCTAGCAAACGACAGCCAAAGCGTATCCAAGATACGTCAATGGCAAGGCCCGATGGTCATCTTGAGTTGGCTGTTCGATCGGGCAGCTTTCTGGGTTCTTGACCGAAATGAAATTCGCGGGCAATTTGCGGAATCGTTACTGCTGAATCCTGACCTACAAGAGGACGATGACGACGCTGAGGATTCATCCGACGAAGACGAGAAAGCTGCCGATCGAGTCACAAGCATCAACGTTCGCCCCGACCGCAACATCTACTCCATTGATTTACGAGCCAGCGCGTCTCCCGAGGCATATGCAGTTGAATTCCAAAGGATTCTCTCGATCGAAAAAATCGAAGGCCCCAAGAAAGAACTGCTCTCCTTGGAGCGATTTTTGAGCCCAACAAATTCGACCGCAATATCGATGAACGGCTCGGGCAATTTGGATTCTTCTGCACCAAGTGCACATGAATCTCCGCTAGGGATTGTTCCGTTGCGTATGGAAGATCATCCGGCGCGGCGATGGTATCCCGTCATCGACTACAGCCGTTGCACCAACTGCATGGAATGCATCGACTTCTGTTTGTTCGGCGTCTACGGAGTGGACCGGGGGGAAACCATTCTTGTGGAACAGCCGGACAATTGCCGAAAGGGCTGCCCAGCTTGCTCGCGTGTCTGTCCGGAAAATGCAATCATGTTTCCTCAGCACAAAACACCTGCGATCGCAGGTGCACCCGTCGACGCAGGCGGATTCAAAATCGACCTGTCGAAGCTGTTCGGTGCACCGGAACGAGACGAAGATCCCGCTGCTGCCGCGGCTCGAGAACGTAACGAGCAACTGATCTTGGCAGGGCGTGCAGCGGTCGACACCCAGCCTGTTCCAAATCCAGTGAAAGCCACCGAGCTAAAGACAGCCAAAACAAACAAGGATGAACTGGACTCCTTGATCGATCAATTGGACCAACTGGATTTGTAGCTCATGTTCGTTACGAAACTCGCAATGAGTTTTGTCAGGTGTTCCATTACCGGTGCTAGCGTCGACTTCGATCCAATTGTATAACGACAGCATGGCAAATTCAGGAAAAATATTGATTGTCGGCGTCGGGGATGATGGGGCCGAAGGGCTGACCAAACAAGCTTCCGACTTCATTGCTTCGGCTCAAGTCTTAGTTGGCTCGGGGGCTCTACTAGCCAAATTTCCAGACTTTGCAGGACGCAAGGAAACGGTTGGGCCAGATCTCGATCGACTCGCCAATATGCTGGATCAATCGCGTGTTCCAACGGTGGTACTCGCCAGTGGAGATCCTCTTTTTTACGGCACGGCAAGATTTCTGTGCGATCGGCTTGGCAAAGATCGCTTTGAAGTTGTTCCTCATGTGAGCAGTATGCAATTGGCCTTTGCTCGCGTCAAAGAGAGCTGGGACGAAGCCTACCTGACCAATCTTGCATCGCAGCCGCTCGAACGCGTTGTCGACCGTATCCGGTCGGCTGAGAAAGTAGGACTGTTCACCTCGGAGGAAGTGCCTCCCTCTCGATTAGCCGAAGAATTGCTTTCGAAAGGTATTTCCTACTTCAACGTTTACGTGTGTGAGAATCTAGGCTCACCCGATGAACGCGTGACTCGCAGCTCGCTCCAGGACCTAGTCAATCAACGATTCTCGCTCTTAAACGTGATGATCTTGGTTCGTCAGTCGGGTGTGCCTGATCGACAATCCGATTCAGATTTGCGCCGCATGTTTGGCAACCCCGATGAGATGTTTCGGCAAAGCAAACCTAAACGAGGCCTGCTGACTCCGAATGAAGTTCGCAGTATTGCCTTAGGTGAGATGAGCTTGAAATCGACCTCGATCATTTGGGACATCGGGGCAGGCAGTGGTTCGGTTGCCATTGAGGCCGCGATGATTGCAAAGCATGGCAAGGCCTATGCCATTGAAATGGACGCAGAGGATTACAATCTGCTGGTAGAAAACGCGAAGCAATTTGGCGTCACCAATTTGGTTCCTGTACTTGGAGAAGCGCCATTGGCATGGGCATCTTTGCCCGATCCGGAAGCGATCTTCGTCGGTGGAACGGGTCGCGCTGTGACGGAGTTGGTTTCGCATGCATGGCCAAGGTTGCAGCCAGGCGGATGCTTGATCGCGAACATGATGAGCATGGACTATGTGGTGGCGTTGCAGCAGCTGTTTAGTCTGAAGCTGGGAATCGAACCTATGCTGTGGATGGTGCAGATTTCTCGAGGCAATTATCAATTGGATAAACTGCGACTGGAATCGTGCAATCCCACGTTCTTGTTGAAGGCAGAAAAGCCGCGATAAGAATCAAACTTCCGAGACGTGCGAAATCTGAGTCGCGTGAGCCTCAATGTTACTTTGCCGTTCGAACAAATAGCAACGCATAACCCGCTTGCTGCCGCATGGCAATCATCTCGGGGGACAAAGAGTTGCCTGAACTTTTGGGCATAGGGGTGCTGCCGCTTCTCCAGTTCGAGACGACGAACGGTCGGCCTGACCCGCTGGTGCCGGCGGGAACAATTCGCCTTGCGAATCCTTTTGAGCCTTCGGCGACCTCAATACTGCTCAATTGTTTTACCAACTTACCCGCCGAAGCATCTTCCGTCATTTCCAAAAGGCACTGTGGAAAATCTTTTTTTTGTTCCAGCATACTCTCCGTCGCCAATCCGATGTTTTCCACAGTCGATTTCAAGAACAAAACTTGCACGTTCCCCTCTTGTTCATCTTGCGCGGGGGTTGCGAGGCCAGATTGAGACAAGCGTTTAAGCTCTTCGTCACTCAAAACATGGTCACTTGAATAGGCGACCCCATGCTCTTCAAGAATGCTTTCCAAAGCACGATTCTGGATGGCTACTTCATCCATAGTGATATAAATTGCTGCCGTCAGGAATGTTTCGTTCTTAGACTTCTTGGTTTTCGATTTCTTGGGTTCCGTGCTCGCGACAGCATTGGCGCGGTCTGCTTCCTTCACTCCGCCTGCAGGATCAACAACTGCAACGCTAGCTGTCGACGACTCAGTTGGGGCCGCAATGGTCGATTCACCTGTTGCCATAATTTCTGTTGTGGTGCCAGCCTGATTTTCCGTATTAAGACTTGCAATTGCAGATTCCGTGTCCAGAAGGGCTGCATTCTGA
>CAITIF010000866.1 GCA_903892365.1 uncultured Pirellula sp.
TGATCTGTGCAAATTTAAGCTGAGACGCGGGGGTTAAACCGCAATGGGGCGAAACACAACGCCTGCATATCCAACGACGCGGTCTTTGTTACCTCGATGCGAGCTATTGTTGTAAACAATTTCTTCTACCTGAAACTTTTCGCCCAAGTTGATTAATGTTTGCATGATGACTGCAGCAGGGATCAATCCACACATGGTGATTTGATGAGTCTGGCAAGCTTCGATTAGCTTAGCGGGATCACCCGTTAGCATGGCGTCGATTGCGAGTCGGTCGCGTCGTCGATTTTCTTCTTCAGGCAGATAGTGATTGAGGTCGCTCGATATCACCAACAGAGGACGTACGGGCATGTTACGGAGCACGTTGGCGAGTTGTTCTGCGCAGCGATCGACTTCTTCTTGGGAGGCACCACTCATTGCAATCGCCACAATCTTCGGTTTTGTTTGGTAGTGAGTGCACCCTTCTAGAATCGGCAACTGCATTTCTGTTCCATGTTCGCGCGCGTGAGCGGCAAAGTCCAGTTCCATCCCTTCCACTTCGGTAGCGATCTTGATTGCGAGTTCACGATCCACTTCCCATTGTTCCCCACCAGGCATTTCCCAAGCTTGCGATGGGGAAATCGCCCAATCGCGTCCGAGTGCGGTGTGTTTGGGGCCGATAATCAATAGCGTCGGAGGAATCTCAACACTGCTCCAAGCCGTCATGGCAACTTGCCCGCTGAATCGCAGGCCAGCATGAGGGGTCATCAAAGCCAAGGCAGGTTTCGCTTGAATTTCGGCAGGTACCTGCCCTTTCAATTCCGACACAAGTTGCCGTCTTGCTTCTGGGTTCGATGGATAAAAACCTTCCGCAACCGCTGGCTGTCGAATCACATCATCGCCAACAGCTTTTGTTCTGTTGCTGGCTAGCAAGGAAGTTGCGGTCGAAATGCACGCCATCGAGTAAACGCCGACCGGGTTGCGTCGCGTTCGAACTTCCAGGGCTGCTTCCGTTGTTAGTTCGACGATCGATTTGTTGGAATCGAAAGAGACCGCAGCGTAATCGCCGCATGCTGTTACAATGGCGCGTTGTTTCGACGAAAGGCCATCCAATTCACATCGACTGAGCGAACTCTTCAGTTGTTCACCATCCCAGTCTTCGGCCTGGATGCTTCCGTGATGGGTAGGATCAAACAGAATTGTAATGGCAAGTTCGATATCTGTTTCTTTTTGGAACCTAGCTTTAGAAAGAACATCTGCAGCTGCTTTGCACAGATCAAACAGGCTCGACTGCAATGGCATGCCTTGACGAAGAGAAGACTTGATCCAGTGAGCAAGTGGCTGGCGGCTGACTGTGTCGATAACGGAAAGGACCATCCCGTGGACGTTGCCGTCCATGGCATTGAGCGCGTAATAGCTGGGAGTCGAACCGCTTGCAAAGGCAATCAAGTTATTCGTCGCGACTTGGCGCAATCGCTGAAGGCTTTCAATATCCCCCGGAGGCATCTTGATGGGAATCTCGGAGGGCATGTTCGAGGCTTCGATATGTCCTTCGAGGATGAGTCCTTCGAAGGTTTCCAAAATGGCACGTTCATCTTGCCATGCGTTTTCAGGAAGACCCGCTTTTCTGCAAACCCCTTTCAAGAATTCTTCTTCATTCCATTTTTGATCGACGGGCACGCTTGGAAGCAGTAATCCCGCTTGGTTCCCCAAGGTGATCTTGAGTCCATGTTTTCCAACTTGGACATGATTGATTCGTTCCGCCCCGGGCCCCATCACTACAATCGGAGAGGATAACAGCGACACGTCCATCTTCAGATATGGCAACTCGATCGTTGAGATGACAGGCATCCGTGCATCTTCGTTTGTCGTTTTCTGAGCCGAGGACAACACTGCTTCTTTGAGCTTGGTCGGGCGGCCGAGAAATCCGCAGCATCCACGAAGCTGTTCGCCACGGGTTAGCGTTGTAAACATTCCCATCACATGCAAGTCAGCCAAAGGCCCCAGCAAATTCAACCAGTCATTGGTAACTCGTTTGTTGCATGCCGTTGCAATCACCACAATCTGTGCAGCTTTATGAATGCTCTTTTTTTGTTCTTCGCTGAGTTCATCGAGCTTTAGCATCTCCAGCTTGATTGGGGCGGTAAGAATTGGACTGGTCATAGCTTCCTCAGCGTTCGTAGCGGATAAGCTGGCGTGAAAAGGTAGGCCAGCCGAGTTGGTATCAGACAGTGGCTCACTGGAACGAGCACTCGTTGTAGTTATCGGCAATGATACCAAATTCATTGGCCTGGAACGGAATGAATCCAAGTTTACCGGTTGGCGTTTTCTGCCCCAGCCTCCTGGCGTGTTATCGAACCGCCCGGCTTGTGACGCTCCACACTTGCCGCACAGATTACCTAGAGCCCCGTACTTACCAAGTTGGTACCAATCGCGCTCGATGATTAGTTCTTCGCATGACCAGCAATAGGTCGAGCTATGTTCAACATCATGCACATTCCCAACGTAGGGATACCGAAGGCCACATCGCTTGGCAATCGCGTGCGCTTTGAGTAGCGTTTCATGAGGCGTACGCGGTCGATCTGTCATCCGAAAGTCTGGATGGAATGCCGAGAAATGCACAGGCACATCGCATCCGACTTCCTTTAAAATCCAATCGCACATGCGCTGGAGTTCATCCTCCGAATCATTCGTCTGTGGAATGATCAAATTGGTTATCTCGAACCATACGTCGGTCTCATGTTTCAGATATCGCAGCGTGTCGAGCACTGGTTCAAGGTGCGAATAGGTAATCTTGCGGTAGAAATCCTCCGTGAAGGCCTTCAGGTCCACGTTGGCAGCGTCCATGTGAACATAGAACTCGCGTCGTGCCTCTGGAGACATATATCCCGCTGTCACTGCGACACTTTGAATTCCAAGGGACCGACATGCCTTGGCAGTATCAATGGCGTATTCGGCCCAAACGACGGGGTCGTTGTAAGTGAATGCAACGCTTTTGCATCCTAGTTCCTTAGCCGCATGCGCAATCAATTCAGGCTCAGCGACAGAACTAAGCTTCGCTACTTCTCGTGATTTCGAAATGTCCCAGTTTTGACAGAACTGGCAACCGAGATTGCAACCTGCCGTTCCGAATGACAGAACGCTGGTGCCGGGATAAAAATGATTGAGCGGTTTCTTTTCGATGGGATCGATGCAGAAGCCAGTGCTCTTTCCGTAGGTATCGAGAACTAATTGTCCGCCTTCGATTTTTCGAACGAAACAAAAACCTCGGTCCCCTTCCTTCATCGAACATTGCCGTGGACAAAGATCGCACACAATCCGCCCGGAATCGAGATCGCGATGCCACCACTTGCCCGGATAAGATTCGGTTCGCAACACGTGGAGATCGCTCATATTGAACCTTCAAGCTACATCCGAATAGGAATCAAGTTCCGAACTTGCGAATCACGAAGATACAGACCGACCCAAACCAGAACGCCCAGGATGATTGGCGCAATGATGGGGTCGCCAACGCGCAGGTGTGTCGAAATCGCACCTCCAAGATAGCCTGTTAGCAAAATCGCGCCGAGGACGCTACTGCGGGGAATTGCATAAAGGATCACGCAAATGATCTCGACCATCCCTAACCCAAAAGCCAGTTCCATCGGGTAGCCGAGCTTCGTGAATCCTTCTGCCATGCCTGCTGGTTGAACGAATTTCATGACCGCACTCATGGTCAGCATCAAGATAAGCAACGGGCTGATACCGCGACCTACCCAAATCCACTTGGAAAACTTGACCGGTTCTGAATGCAATGACGGGCTGGTTTTTTGGTTCTCATTCGCCATAGTTCAATTTCCTCACTGGGCGGTCCATGCTTTTCTTTGAGTTGTTTGGGAGCATTGCTTGAAATGCTGGTTTGACTTTGCCGTCAGACATCAGCAGCCCCCAATGTGGTCCTGGTCCACCTTCATCCCGTTGTTTCCATTTTTCGTCGGTCATCGCAAAGTATAAGTAGTCTATTTTGTTTTGGTTCAACAACGGGATAACTTCCTTGAGATAACGCCCTGCATTTTCGGCACTTGCCACTGCTTCGCCAATTGTTCCGCCATCGGTAGGCCACCCGAATTCTGTCAAGATGATCTGCTTGTCAGGGAATGTCTTTTGTAACTGCTGAACACTTTCTAAGGTGTTTAACGCAGCTTTTTCAATGGTCAGTCCACCCCAGTAGGGATAAATCTGAACGCCTAGAATGTCTACTTCGGCGGCAAGTTCGGGATGTTCAAGCCAGCTGTGCAATAGTTCCGCAGTCGCCACGGGGACCTGAACATTCTTTTTGACTTGTCGAA
>CAITIF010000867.1 GCA_903892365.1 uncultured Pirellula sp.
GGCAGGAGCCTCCGGTGCATTGCGTCCCCAGGCGGAGCCTTGGAACGAGAGCAAGTTGCCCTGATACCAGGGACAAGGGGCGTTCAATCTGCGTTTGAATTGTCTCCGCCCGCAACGGTTCCGAGCGCACGCCAAACAGACAAATCAATGTTGGATGGTATCCATTGCACGCTGCCGTCGGCTTTCAGTGTGTTGACACCGCCAGAATGGTAGCTTCGAGCGTTGTAGATTTGATAACGAAAGCCGCCCTGGCAATCCCACCCCGGGTCATTCGGTGCAAGGTAGTGATTGAATGAGATGTCTTTTGGTTGAACACCCCGCCAGTCTATGCCCGGATTGGTTACCAGGTTGTACGGGTTCGACTGTTGCTGGCAACTTTGAAAGAAATCGTCCGAGTCGACAGGGTTGGCTAGTACCGCGATTGCAATCGGGCGTCGACTGGCTTCACCTCCGCGTTGATCGCCAACCCCCGAGATACGTTCAGACGCAAGAATCGTATTGGATAATCCATCGGTGATCTCGCTAGGCGATGTTGCTTTTGTGAATTGAAGAATCCCGTTGACTTCCCCGGGTTCGTTCCGGAAAGGAACATAATGGCTACTGCCGGTACTAAACCGATAGCCCAAGAATTGGTTGCTTGACGGACATCGCAGTACCTTGGGTGGTTTATCTTCCTCCGGACTAATCGACGGGTTGGATGCGGATTGATTCATTTGTGAATCTAGCTCTGGCAGTAACGTTAAAAACGCGGTCTGCTGGAAAACGGCGTCCCCTTTTGTACCTCGGTTTGCTGCGATGGCTGGAAATTTTTTGGTTGATCCAACAAAGCTGTTGACCGCGATTCCCAATTGATGAAGGTTATTCTGACAAGCAAGTCGACGACTGCTCTCGCGGGCATATTGAACGGCCATCAGCAATAGCGATGCCATTATTCCGATGATCGACAGCACGACAGCAAGCTCGACGAGTGTTACGCCTTGGTGTCGATCCGTTCTTTTCATTGGACTACTTATTCTTTGGAAAGAATGCTGGAATTCGTTTCACGAATCCATTACCTGCCGTTATTTCAAGCTCGGTCACTCCGTCAATCTCGCTCGGATTCGCCTGCAAATCGATAATCTTTATTCCATCTTGATCTTCAAATGTGAAGTTGCATTGAGAGCGGTTATCGCCATGGATCCAATGGAGTTCGAATGGTGCCAAGTTTGCCAATTCATCCGTTTGAATGAGCAATTGTGCAGACAAAGTTTCGTCACCACCTGGGGTTAAAAAAAGTTGTGCAGGTGAAACGTTGATTTCGGTCCGAATGGAAACAATAAATGGAACAATTGCTGCTGGTTCGGGGCGGTCATCGAATCGAATCAACAATCCGCCAGAAACGGTTTTTCTTTGTGCGTTTGCTTGCGCCGAAAAGGTTACGATGCACTTGTTCTCGGAAATTCTCGCTGTGGCTTCAATCCCTCTTGATTGAGTTTCTTGGTTCAAGTTCCAGACACGCTCAACTAGAAGCTTCGGTGGATTGAGCTTGTTGTGAACATCGATCTCGATCACGACTTCTTTGGTCTCCCCCGGCTCGAGTTCTAAATCTGTGATGGAGTCAGGGATCAGGGTTAACTCAGCAGTTACGGTCCATGAAACACTAAGAGATGCAACCGGATGTCCATTGCACATGACCGTACACATCGCGTTCTTGGGACCTGTGTTCGAACGATCAAGCAATAATTCTAAAGTCTCCGTTGCGGAAGGCTGGATTGTTTTAGACAAAATTCGTCCCGATAGACAACTGCAAGAGATCCGCACTTCGGAAATCTCGATAGGTTCGTTTTCACGATTCTGAATAGCAACAGCAATCGTCTGTGGAGATGGGCTCATATTCAAGTTTCCTGCATCATAATTCGACTTTTCGATTCGAACCAAAGGCACTTTGGAAGAACCGATTTTGCCGAGATTCTCGATTGTTTTGGTGGTCGATTCCGATCGATTCGGAGAATGTTTTTCGCACCCCTCGATGCAGGGTATTATCGCGATCAAAAACAAAGCCGATCCGCGAAACAGGTATCGTGACAACGAAAAGATAACGCAGCAAACCAGGGCAATCCCGGACACGATCCACCACCAGCCAAGCATCGGTGCTGGGGGCCTCACTGGCAGCTGAAGTTCCTTCCTAGAAACCAAAAGGGAATTCCCAGACCAGTTTTCTAGGAACTGAGAGGATTCTGTGGACATCATGCCAGAGGCAGCATCGTAGATAATGAGCTGATCCTTCGAGAAATTGCTGCAGATGACAAAATGGCCAGGATTCATATGTAAGATCACGGCCGGGTCTTTGCCAATAAGTTTTAGATCTTCAGGTTCCAAACGACAGGATTCTGCAAACAGTCCCCGACTTCGAGCTGCGTTCTGAAGCTGAAGCAGGGAGTAGCCTTGTTTGCTGGCCGGTCCTAATTCTCTCACGAAATCGCGGTAACTTCCAGGTGCAACTCCTTGTTCCAGCAAGATTACGTAAAGGCACTTTGCGCCACAATCTGGGTCTGGTGAATTCTTTGTTGATTCGATTGGGAAAGCGCGTTGAGCGGCCGAGCACAAGGCAACGAATCCGACGAACCCGATCATTCGAAAAGTATTAAGCATCATCGATTCTCAATTCGATATTTTGAGAGTGCTTGGTAGCGGAGTTTGTATTCTTGCTTCCCTTCTTCGCCACCCTTGTATCTGGTGTTGAGTAATTTGCTGTTGGCATCAAAGGTATCGATTTTTGTTCCGAGCGGAACAATGTTTTCAAGTTCATCAAATCGGATTCGACATTTTTTGGCGTCGAAACTAATTTCATCAATGAACCAATCAATATCCAATCTTGAGTTCTTCTTGTATTGATGTTGAACGCGTTTGGGATACCAATTGCCGTCTTGCTGATCCCAATCCAATTGTCCATAGTACTCTCCCCCGTCTCCACTCGTGTAAGAATATTGAACAACCAAAAAATCGATTTTTGGGTCAACAATAATAAATCTTTCTCGCATCAACAGCTGCTCTTGAATCTCTTTTGCCAAATCCTTTCCGATACCAGTTTGCAGGAACTTCCAACGCCCATCGGGTAGTTTTTCTGTTTGAACCGGTGTCCGTTTTGCTTCAATGACATGCCGGAAAAGGCTTGTCTCGTTTTGCCCAAGGATCAGCCAATTCTTTGGGTGCATGAATATTTCGGTCCCAAAACCGGTAGGTCTGCTGCTGGGCCTTATCGATATCGTCAGGTTGTATGGATCAAAAGTGTAAGCGTTCTTGCCATCAAACGAATCTGTTGACTTTAGTACTCCGCTGCCCATAATTTCGCGTGTTTTTGACAGGCTAGCAGAGGTTTTCTCCGGCGTTGGATCGTCCACCCGTAC
>CAITIF010000868.1 GCA_903892365.1 uncultured Pirellula sp.
CCGAAAGTCCCGACGAATTGTCCACGGAAGATGAGGAAGACGAACCGTTATGAATCTTCTAACTTCCAATGCGTTGGGGAATGTTACCGGTAGTTGGCTGCCGTTTCGCGGTACCTATCCCAACACTCGAGCGCATTTTTTGATTGCGGGTGAACATGGAGGAGCGACCTACTCCCTTTTCTGGCGGCCAGCGGGCACAACTGACAATACGAAAATGCTGATCGCAAAGTATATCGATGTGAATACTGAGGTCATGCAGAGTATCGATGTCGCCGATGGTGAAGTTCAAGTGGTAGTAGCTGGTGGTAGTGGACTGAACGCGATGCCGAAGCTTGTCTTCTAAATCTAACGGAGAAACCAAAACATGAAAGTCTCCTTTGCTGTCAATCGCCGCAGCCGCTGGTTGGTGAATCTAGGTCGACGAAATCCGAGCGTCACCGACTCGATCGGCCCACCGCGACTCGATTTCTCCAATCCGAACAACTCGTTTCATCTCCTTCTCTTTTGATGTAAGCCCATGTCTGACAACCTGACAATTCGCGATGGAAACGGAAACGCGACTTTAGTTCGCACGACCGAGGTCGCTGGGGTTCATGTTCCGCATCATGTACCCGCTGGATACGACGCGCAAGATGACATGCTGAAAGTGAAGTCGATCCAGAAGAAGTGGCGTGATTCTTTCACAACTCCCCTGCCTAACCAATGGGACGTAGTGAGTTCCGGCGGCGTGACTGCGACATCGTCAGGTGGCGTGCTATCAATCGCATCCGGAACCAACCCAGGGGCCTTTGCCGAACTGGTGAGCAAACAAACCTTTACCATTCCCTGCCGGGCGATGGCTGGAGTTCAGACCGGAGTAAGGCAAGCCAATACGCATGAATACGTCGAATTGGTAAGCGTTGATCCTGTTACGGGTATCCCAGATGATCGCAATCGAATATCGGTCAACATCGGTGGTTCCGCTTCCACCACGGTGACTCAGATGATCCATGAAGTGCAAAATGGGGGGATCACGCCACTAGCATCTTCAGCGGTCACCATTTCATCGACCAACACGTATTCTGTCTTGGAAGTGGAGCCGTTCAGTGACGAAGCGTATCTCCATTCGCGAGCGATGGATACTCCCACAGGCAGAACCAACAGCTATGTGCGGCATCAACAGATTCCCGATCCGAATGCCGTCTATAAGTTGCGGGTTCGGGTGCTCAATCATGCCGCTTGGCGTCCGATTACTGGAGCGGTCGCTGGAGTGGGTAACGTCATTACACTGACGGTCACCGGCCACGGCTACACCCCGGGAGCTACCGTTTGGGTCGAATCGCTACATGGTGTGACCAACAATGGATCAACCGTTCGTGGGAACTATGTCATCACGGTGGTCGATGTTAACACGATTTCGTTGGATGGAACTCTGTTTGCAGGGACTTATGCACCTTCCACAGGCCGCGTGGCTCTAGCCGCCGCCCCGGCCGCCTCACATACCCTTCAGTTCCAATTCATCAATGTGCAAGATTATGCGGAGTTAACCGCTGAAATCACTGCTGGACGCGGGCAAACGGCGGTTGGACAAGCAATTGCCGTGGCTCTGGTCCAATCTGGAACCGGAACATCGTCGATCTCGGTTCAAGGTACCGCCGCTCATGATGCTGTTGTGGCAGGCTCACCGATACGCATTGCGGGACGTGGCTTATCCGCCGCCTATACCACAGTAGCGACTGGAGATACCACGGATTTGATCACCACGCTTCAGGGCGTTTTGATCTCGCGGCCCTGGCAAATTCCCGAACTGGAATGGTCTTATGCAGCCGCTGCGGGAGGGATAATCAACACGACGGATGTCGTTCTCGCTGCCGCTGCTGGTGCGGGATTGCGGCGTTATCTCACCAGTTTACAAATCAAAGGTACGAATGCCGTAGCGACGGAAATTGTGGTCAAAGATGGAGCCACCATCATTTGGCGAGGGCATGTCAGTGCCAATATGCTCGACATGAATGTGATTACCTTTAGCAATCCACTCCGGACCACAGCTAACGCCGCTTTGAATATTGCATGTATCACG
>CAITIF010000869.1 GCA_903892365.1 uncultured Pirellula sp.
AATTCGTGACACCAGCCGTGTTCCAGGCGCCGATGGCTTGATTGAATACGGGGTTATCTCGGAACATCCAAGACATATCGGTCGCTGCGGAAGTCGTCCAACTGGTAATGTCGCCATTGAACCCATTGTTCCTGGCGAACGTGTTAGAGAAATTGGTAACCTTGCTCACGTCCCAGGAGTTAAGTGATTGGTTGAAGGCATCCGCATCGTAGAACATGCTCCCCATGTTGGTGACTTTGCCAGTATTCCAGCCGCCGATATTCTGGTTGAAAGCCTTGGCTGCGTTGAACATGCTGGACATATCCGTCACGTTTTGAGTATCCCAAGTCGTGATGTTCCCATTGAACAAGTTGGTCAGCGCAAACATCTGGGACATGGTGGTGGCAGCAGATGTGTTCCAATTGTTCAGATTTTGATTGAATGCATCTGCGTTATAGAACGTCCCGGTGAAATTCGTGACACCAGCCGTGTTCCAGGCGCCGATGGCTTGATTGAATACGGGGTTATCTCGGAACATCCAAGACATATCAATCGCTGAGGAAGTCGTCCAACTAGTAATGTCGCCATTGAATGAACTGTTATATGCGAACATGTAAGAGAAATTGGTAACCTTGCTCACGTCCCAGGAGTTAAGCGACTGGTTAAAGGCATCCGCATCATTGAACATGTTCGCCATGTTGGTGACCATGCCGGTATTCCAAGCACCGATATTCTGATTGAATGCCTTGGCACCAAGGAACATGTTGGACATGTTGGTGACGTTGGTCGTCGTCCAGGAGCCTATATTCTGGTTGAATGCCCCGGCGCCCTGGAACATGCTGGCCATGGTCGTGACGTTGGTCGTCGTCCAGGACCCGATATTCTGATTGAATGCCGCGGCGCTATGGAACATGCTGGTCATGGCCGTGACTGCAGAGGTATTCCAGCTTCCAATATTCTGATTGAATGCCCCGGCGCTCTGGAACATGCTGGCCATGGTCGTGACTGCAGAGGTATTCCAGTTTCCAATATTCTGATTGAATACGGTAGCCCCATAGAACATTTGAAACATGTTCGTGACATTTTGAGTACTCCAACTGGTAATATTCTTATTGAATGACTCATTATGAGCAAACATATAGGACGTTGAGGTGTTTGCGGTTGTATTCCAGTTATTTAAATCTTGGTTGAATGCATCTGCATCGTAGAACATCCCGCTCATAGTGGTGACCTTGCTGACGTCCCAGTTTCCGATATCCTGATTGAATGCGGAAGCTTCATAGAACATGTTGGCCATGTTGGTGACGTTGGTCGTCGTCCAGGTGCCGATATTCTGATTGAATGCCCCGGCGTTCTGGAACATGCTTAACATACTGGTGACGTTAGTCGTCGCCCAGGAGCCGATATTCTGATTAAACGCGGTAGCATTAAAGAACATGTTGGACATATTGGTGACGTTGGTCGTCGTCCAGGAACCGATATTCTGATTGAATGCCCCGGCGTTATAAAACATGTTGCTCATGGTGGTGACCGCAGTGGTGTTCCAATTGGCAATGTTGCCGTCAAAGGAGTCGGCACCGCTGAACATCGAGCTCATATTCGTCACTTTGGCCGTGTCCCAACTATTCAGTGATTGATTGAATCCGTTCGCGTCTGCGAACATGCTCGTCATATTCGTGACGTTGACCGTGTTCCATGACCCTATGTTCCGGTTGAAAGCGTTTGTGTTCTGGAACATCGATTGCATCGTCGTGACATTGGAAGTGTTCCAACTGGTGATGTCACCACTGAAGTTCGTAGCGTTGGTAAATACTCCCTGCATGTTCGTCACATTCGATGTATCCCAATTGGCGAAGTTGCCTTTGAGATTCGCACTACCAGAAAACATGCTTAGCATCGACGTGACGTTCTTTAGGTCCGGCGTATCGGTTGCATTCACGGTCAAATTCGTCGCGTTAAAGAATGCGTTTGCCATTGTGGTAAACGCTACGTTTCCCCAACGCTCGACCGACATCAATTCAGACATCGCCGCACTGCCGCCAAAATTGAGCCCGCCGACCTGGCCAACAATGCTGACCGTGTAAGTTCCCGCGGTCGAATAGGTCTTGCTTGGCGTTGTCGATGTGCCGACCGTGCTGGTTCCGTCTCCCCAAAAAACGATCGAATTGCTGGTGATGTTCTGCAGTTTCAGCGTCAGTATGTTGTCTGCCCCATCGCGAGTCGTATCCCAAGTGGTCACAAAGCCGGTCGCGCGAGCCGTTGTCTCGTCCGTTTGGGGCACGATATTCAAATTGACCGTTGCTTGATCGGATGTAGAGCCGTCGGATACCAAGTAGTCGAATTGAATCGGACCAGTGTACGGTGCATTGACGGTCAGCCGACCATCGGTGCGTAGAGTCAGCACCGTCCCATTGCTGAGCGTTACCGAAGAACCGGCACCACTGAAGTTCGTAACCGTACCACCACCCAGCGTATCGACAATACCGGTGATGGTTCGAGCAATTGCGATACCCGACGTATCGTTTGCTCCTGGATCGATGACCGTCGCAATGCTCTGAAGGGTGCTGAAGGAGTCGGTGTTTGCCAATATACCGGTCGCCAGCAAATTGGCCGCCGATACCGTGGTGCCATTGAAAGTAAAGCTCTCGGTGCCGTAGACTTTATCCGTTCCGTCTGGGCCGCCCGCTCGGTTGTCGACGATCGTGTAGAACGCTCCACCACCATCGGAGCCATTCGTGATGGTGTAGTCACTGCGATTTCCGCTGAAGACAACTGTGTCGGTGCCCGCCCCGCCTTCGATCGTGTCGTTACCAGCACCACCGGTGATGAAGTTGTTGTTCGCATCGCCGGTTAGCGTGTCTGCAAAACCGGAGCCCGTTAGGTTTTCGAAGTCGGAGAAGGTATCACTGGCGGCATCACCTCCAGAAGCGGCTCGTATTGCCAGGTTCACCGTGACTGCAGCCGTCGAGCTTGCATAGGACAACGTGTCGATCCCCGCGCCACCTAAAAGGATGTCGGCACCGGCACCACCCTCGACGAGATCATTGCCGGATCCGCCATAAATTGTGTCATTTCCAGCACCACCACTTATTGTGTCATTGCTATTGCTTAAATTGAGTTGGATATTGTCCAGCAAAGGTCCAGCGCTATCATTCCCCGCCGAGGTCTCGCGGAACTCGATTCGGGTTGTGGCTGCACTTGCGGTGAAGGTAAACGTCCCAGATGTCCAGGCCGTTGTAATCGTTCCCACAACCGTTTGTTGCAGCGTACCGCCAACATAAACTTCAAAGGTATTGGATGTGTTTGAGTTGCCACTTCGGCCCACGTACGAATAAGCGAGCGTATACGACTGCCCGACCGTTAGCGTTACATCTTGAAAGACACTATCGAGGCTACCTCCAACATCTAACTCGATAAGTTGATTCCCATCCAGCGTTGCAGGCGAACTTACTGCCGCACTACCCCAAGGTTCAGTCCCAGCTGCACTTGACCAACTGCTAGTTCCCGTTGCGAAGCTCCCGTTAACGATCAAGTTGACGTCGCCATGAATAACGTCGTTTCCTGCTCCACCGCTGATAGTGTTCGCACTCACGTTGCCAGTGAGGGTATCTGCGAATTCGCTACCCGTTAGGTTTTCAAAGTTAGTGATCGTATCTGTTCCGGCACTGACGGTATTCTGGGCTGAAGCCGTTGATAAGTTGACAGTAACCCCGGCCGTTGCGAGCGTGTAGCTGACTGTATCTATCCCCGCTCCACCATCGAGGATATCGTTGCCCAGTCCACCTTCGATGGTATTGTTATTGGCATCGCCCGTGATCGTGTCGTTGTTCACCGAGCCGACGATGTTCTCGATGTTATACAGAACATCGGTCGCAGCATCACCACCTGAGTTGCTGCGGGTATTCAAGTTGACGGTAACTGCTGCGGATGATCCAAAATAGGAAACCGTATCGCTACCCGCCCCGCCAAAGATCATATCACTGCCAGCACCACCATTAATCCAATCGTTTCCAGCACCGGTGTGGATTACATCGTTATCGGAACCACCAGAGACGGAGTCATTACTGCTGTCATCCAAGAACAGACGAACGTTATCGAGCGCGGCGTCGACGCTGCTAGTGGTCGACGAAACATCGGTGAAGACAACTGTCGAGTTGGCACCTAGGGCCGTGAAGGTGTATTCGAAATCACCGATTGAGTTTTGCGTGGAATTGCTAACGATGCGATCCACGACCGAGACACCACCTGAGATCACTTGCACGCGGAGGCCCGCTGTTCCAGTTCCGCCTCCAAACTTCCAGAAATCGAAGCCAAGATTGTAGTTGGCACCCACAATGGTGGAGACGTTCTGCATCAGAACGCCGTTGACGGCGGAATCACCGCCGCTAAAAATCCCAGTGAATGTTCCGAGAATGGGAGTTGGTCCTGTCGAAGGACCAGCGTTTCCACTACTCGTCCAGCCAGTTGAAATCGGCGATTCAAAGCTACCGTTGACAATTAAGTTCGCTCCTTCTGCCCAAACAGTATCGGCTCCCGCGCCAGCATCGATCCTATCGGCCCCCGTCCCACCGACAATCGTATCAGTTCCCCATCCACCCTTCAGAACGTCGTCGCCTATGCCACCGTCGAGAAAATCGGTAACTGCACCACCCGTCAAATAGTCGTTGCCCGCTCCACCGCTGACCGTGTCATTGCCTCCTCCCCCTGCATACGAATCGGCTTGTGAAGTCGCTGAATTACTATCATTTCCCGTGGTGCCTTCGGAGTAGGTTGTAGAAATTCCAGCTAGGTTCTCTCGAATGACAAGATTGTCGACGCCCCAAGCTTCGTTGTTCCAACCTGAATTCAGGCTAGAGCCGAATCCCAACTTCAGTGTTGTAGCGGTTGTATTGAGCGTCAAAACAAAGGTATGAACTTCGTCATTATTACTTCGGAATCCAAGGTTAGAGACCGATCCAAAATCGGAAGTCGTATTTGAGTGCCCGTTTACTGTGTTTTCAGAAAACGTATTATTGGAAGAAACAGCATCGTTGATCCAAATCAAAAATGCCTCCGAAGACCATGAATCTATCTCATTAAATGTAAACGTGATGGTTACGGACGCTTGATTACCTGACAAAGAGAAAGTCTTGAAGACATCTTGATTGTCTTCGATACCAAGCGACGATGCATTGCTTGCCGGACTGTTGAAAGATGCCGCAGATGTTAGAAACGATCCAAAATCCGAGTTGGTGGTCACTAATGTACCGCCGGTCCACCCCGACAAGTTGCCATCGTCAAACGTCTCGACGATCGGTGCTGCAAGCGAAGTGATCGTTGCAACATTACTGCTGGACATATCGCCGTCGGAAAATCGAAAGGTTTCGATGCCGGTGACTGTCTCGGTACCATTCGGACTGTTCGTTCGCGTATCGATGATCGTATACGTGCCCGAGTTGTTCGTAATCGAGTAGTTGGAACGGTTGCCGCTCAAGATCAAGACGTCAATACCGGCCCCACCGATAATCGTGTCTGATCCGCCAGTGCCCACAAAAGTATCGTCCCCAGCCCCGCCATCGAGCGTGTTGTTGCTGCTGTTACCGCTAAGCGTGTCTGCGAGCGCAGAACCAACAACATTTTCGACATCAGCGATCCAGTCACCCGATGCATCACCGGTGCTCGTCTGAAAGTAGATGCCGAGATTGACTGTGACACCAGCCGTCGAGTTGGCATAAGTGACCGTATCGGTTCCAGCTCCGCCATCGATATAGTCAGCCCCCAAGCCACCACCGAGCAGATCATTGCCACCACCGCCATAAAGCGAATCGTTGCCCGCACCTCCGATCAACGAGTCGTTTCCGCCTGTTGATGCGTAGACACGGACATTGTCGAAGTCGAGGTCTGCGTTGATTGGGAATAGAGATCGATCGGTGAACTGCAACGTTGTAGCGCTGCTGGTAGCCGTAAATGTGTACGTGTAAGACTGCTTGCCGTAGGGATTGATCAGAGCTTGTTGATTAATCAACGCATTTGTTCCATCAAGCACCTGCACTTGCAATGCGCCTACCGATTGGTCCGCAGGAACATTAGATTGCCGTGATAGATCAAAGCTGAGTGTGTACGTTGTACCAGCAACCGTATTGATTGTTTGGCTGAGCGTCCCACCAGCGTTGGCGGACCAACCACCGAAAGAATGGAAGTTACTCCCGTCTGTTGAGCGACCTGCAGTATTGGCAACACCATCGGTAGATGTGCCAGTCATGAACCAGCCCGCAGGAGCGACTCCACCGCCCCCAGATAGCTCAAACGAGCCGTTGTAAACCAGATTCGCATCGTCCCCTTCGAGCTTATCGACCGCACCGCTGCCGATGAGCGTATCATTGCCGCTGTTGCCGATAAGATTGTCGGTGCCGTTGGAGGCGGAGAGATTGATCACGGCGACATCCGCTAAAAAAACTCCCGTTGCCCCGTTGTTAATAAGGCTTTGAAACGAGATCGCCGTCGATGTTGACGTCGCCGTGAAGTTAAAGAATCGTTCTTGCCAATCAGGGTTCGAGGGTGTCGAAGTTCCTGCAACCGTTACCGACTCTGTCTGCGTCAATCCTGCAGCACTCACCTGCATTGAAACGGGAGATGTACTGGCGGCGGTCAGTAGGTATCGAACCTGGTAGACACTTCCAACCGTGGTCGCAAGCGTCTGAGTGATAGTTCCATTAGAATTACCATAGAGGTCAACACTTCTGCCACCTCCCGGAGAGGCGGCCAAGTAAGTGCCGATAAGATCTACGGTTCCCGCTGAAACCGTCCAGCCACCGAAGGTCTGCCCGCTTGAATAGTTTTGATGCGACGGTGCGCTGGCGCCTGTGACGGTCCCGTTCAGGAACCTAGGATCGGTAGCCAAATTTGCGCCCGAGGTGATCACGTCGTTGCCCGCAAGTCCGCCGATGGTTTCTGCGCTCGATGTTCCTGTCAAGAAGTTGACACCGCTCGTCCCCTGGGTTCCACCGCTCGTCACCGTCACATTCGCGCCAAATTCGGATGTACTACCCAACGTGAAATCAGTCGGCCGAACGGTTGCGGTCGCTGTCACGCGATCGCCTGCAGTGAGAAATAGATTTTGCAAAAGCTCCACGAAAGATGCATTTCCGGAGCCATCGGTCGTTACGTTCAGGAACCCAAGATAAGTTCGTCCTTCACCATGGGTCGCGTCTTGCTGGCCACTGGGGATCGAAAAAAATTCCAAACGAAGGTTGGTGTTGGCTGTCGAGTTAATCGAACCACTGATCGTGGTTCCGGTCGGCGAGCTAATGGCGGATGTGATCACCGGGAAATTTTGCAAGCCGTTTGAACCGGTGTCGGAATCACCCGTGTCGTTGGCTTGCACGGCAGTATCGTTAGCCAAGTCGATCCCCAAGCTGCCGTTGCCGAAGATCGAATTGCCGAGGATAGTGTTGCCTGTTGACGAGGCACCTGACACCACCGCCCCTGTAGAATTGTTTCCTGCAATAATGTTACCAGCGACGGCAACGGTTCCGCCAATCAGGTTTCCTGATCCACCATTTATTTGAATGCCCGAGCTATTCGCAAGATTGGCTGTATTTCCGGCATTGCGGCCAATCGTATTGCCTTGAATAACGTTATTGTTGCTTTCGATCAAAATTGCTGAGAATGACGCTTGTCCGGATATAACATTGCCAGCACCCGCCGCGACGCCACCGATGGTATTTTCGTTCGCGCCAGTAAGGAGATAGATCCCTCTGCCAGCATTTCCAAGACCGGTAGTCGCAGAACCATTAAGATCCGTTCCGATGTAATTTCCGAGAATTACATTTCCAGTCGATGTACCCGAGATGTTTATCCCGTCTGAGTTATTCCCTGAGACGATGTTGCGTTGCGTTGTAGACAAACCCCCGATCGTGGTGAAGCTTGCGCTAGAGATCTGAATCCCACGGGAGCTGTTTCCAAGCACCGTCGTACCGTCTTTGTCAAGGCCAATGATGTTGCCCGTGATTTCGTTATAGATACCGTTTTCTAATAGGATACCGTTGGCGTTATTGCCCGAGATCACGTTGCCAATGACGTCATTTCCGCTAGCGCTTCGAGATAGATAAACCCCGTGACGAGTGTTGCCAAGATCGACTTCACCGGTAATGTCCGTACCGATGTAGTTCCCCTGGACTTTGACGTTTCGAAAGATCTGGCTATTGCCACCATCGATGACGATTCCGTCATTGGTATTGCCAGAGATTATGTTGCGTGCCGTCGAAGTGGTTCCACCGATGACTGTTCCAGAACTCGATGAAGTTACGTAGATGCCCTGAACATTATTGGCTAACGCGGCCGCGCCCGCGGCATTCAAGCCGACGATATTGCCAGCGACGACGTTGTTCTCGCCAGCGATATAGATCCCCGTGTTGGCATTGCCAGAAGCAACGTTGCCCGTACTGGTTGTTCCCCCGATCGTATTGCCTATTGAACGAACTACGATGCCATGATTATTCTCTTCACCCGTAACGGTATTGCCGCTGCTGTCCATGCGGCCGACGAAACTGTTCGATATCGTGTTGGACATCGAGGACGCGAGAATATCGATACCAGATTGACCGAAGTCGCGAACAACCAGACCGCGAATGGTGCTACTGCTCGACCCAACACCCAGCGTCAAACCACTGGTATTGAGATTATTTCCATCCAGGATGATCGGAACAAAGCTGCCTGCGACATATCCCGTTTGGGTTGTTCCATTGATGGTAACTTGGCCGGTGATCGTTGGTAGAGCCGATGCGACGTTGATAACCTGCGAGCCGCTTCCGGTGATGTTGAAGACAATGATGTCAGCCCCGGCATTGGCATTGGCATCGAGGATGGCTTGGCGGAGTGAACCCGCACCCGAATCGTTAGTGTTGGTGACGGTGTAAGTGGCTAGCAGTCCACCATAGGATTCTTGGAGGGAAATGCTAAATGGGTTGCTTGCTGTAATCAAGCCCTCACCCCCAACCCCTCCCCCAGAGGGAGAGGAAAGCGAAGAATTTAGCTCGTACTCGTACTCAGGTCGAAGGCCAGTACTCGTACTCGTACTCGATTCCGACGATTCATTCGAGTTCGAGTACCGCTGCGCTGAGTACGGGTACGAGGAAGACGATACATACTCCAAGCTCCAATCGCCACCGCGCGAGAGGTCCCCGGTCTTGTCAATCGATGCGGCGACATCGGCACCGGTGAGTCGAGCGACCGTATCGATAAACGCTTGTCCTTCTGCCCCTGCTGCGACATCGCAACCGTAGATCAATATGTCTCCCGACTCATTCAGGGACATCCCCCATGTTTGCAGGTATTCTTCGTATTGTTCAATGTTGCCAGCGGTTAGCCAGGAGCCACCCAGTTGCAGCATCCCATCGGTGCCGTGCGATACGAAGTGGATCGCATCGAGATCGCTGTATTGCGCTAGAACGCTGCTGATCTGATCGAAGCCGCTCTCAGTGCCATTGAGAACAACGAAGGATACATCGCGGCCAGTCGACAAGGCGTTCGCTTCAAGATCAGCGATCAAGGCGTCGGAATCGTGGAGTCCGGATTGGATGAAGACGATTTCATTGTAGAACAGTTGTCCCAACTGTTCCGATCCTGCGTCGACGCTGAGACTAAGTTCGTTATCGCCTGACAGCGTTGAATCGTTCGAGCGTGGCGTTTGCAGCGCGGGAACAGTTGAGGACAACTGTTCTACATTGGTTGAAGTTGCTTCGCCTCCCTGTACCACAACCTCCGACATCAGCTGTGACGGAGTCAAGATTACCGTTGTCGATGTATACTCGTCAAAGTCCGCTGCCAATGCATTTTTAAAGCTAAACTGGGCTATAACCCCCATGTAGCCTTCGACCGTCGAAATCGCCTCTTCACGCGCCAGCCAGCGTTCTACCATGTACGATTGCGAGTATATCGTCTGGCCGAACGCGTTCTTCATCTTCTCCACTGCGTAGCAAAGGTCTCGGAAGTTCAGCGTCGTCACTCGACCGTTCACTTCTTCCCCTCGACGATCAATCTGCCAATCGTCTCCGTACGTGACGATTCCCATCTCAGGTGCGAATAGCAAGCCCATGTTCCGATACTTGCTGGCGCTGGCGTGACGCGACAACGCCGCATCCACCATCCCAATCGCACTTCGAGTTCGCTCCGATTCCGAAAGAAAGGTCCCTAGCTCCAGCGGTTCTTCCGGCTCCCAAGAATCAAGCTCACGTAGCGTGTCGATCGCGTCGGAAAGCGCGTCCAGCCGCATTTCAATCCGCGAAACAACATCTAAATCATCATATACGCCATCTTCGAAAGTATCCGCGTCGGAATATTGCTCGTCGAATGAACTGCTATCGGCCAGTGATGTGTTCCCTGACCAATTCGCATCGACGGCAAGTTGAGTTGTCGATGCCTCGTCGATCAAGTGCAGCAAGTGGTCGAACTGTTGCGAGATATCTCGAAGGGGTTCTGCCGCTAAGGCATCATCCCCCAATTCGCGGATAAGCGAATCCAGATGATCCAGGCCAATTTGCAGGAATTCTACCTCGTGGCGGTAGCTGATATGATCGAGTCCGCAGGTGGCCAGGTTCTGTTCACGTGAGATGACATAAGCTAGTTCGGTAAGGCCCGACGATGTGACATGCTGCAAGACAGGGTGACCCAGCTCGATCAAGTTGCTATCCAAGGACAAGTTCTTGGCGAAACCGCTCATGAGGGCCGAAGCGAGTTGGCTGTCGGATTGTAGTTCTGGATCGAGCGCAGCATGGGCTTCCGAAGTGTGAGCTGATCCATCAGCAGATAGGTCATGGGAATGGGTGTCGGACAGAGTGTTCTCGTCGGACTCAGTATTTTCGTTCAGGAGGCTGGTATCGCACAAGGCGGCCAAGTCGGGAAGATCGGTTGGAAAGGATATCTCTTCGACGCCAGCCCCCATGCCCATGAGCCCAAACGAGGAAGCGCTGTACATGATGCGATCTTCCAGCAGCACAATATCGGGCTGGTTGGGATCCCTGGGCAGCTTCAGCGTCATATGCCGATCCCACCAACGAAGCCACGCGGCATCCGTTCTGCCAATCCAGTTGGCATGGTTCAGGATGTCGAACCCTTGCTTTAGCTTTTTCAAAAGGAATCGAAAGGGCACCAGTAAGTCTCCGTAAGCAATTTTGAACTGTGAACCGAAAGTGGAATTCGATTCGCGATTCGAGAGTCGACGGGCAGGGGCATCCGAGCTATCCGGCAAATGCAGTCGGACTCTGCTCGCTACCATCGATAGTCGGAGCGTGAAACAAAAATGAAGGGGCTAGGAAATTTGAAGGACCTAGAAAAAGACTTACGACTGCATAATGTTTACCGGTTGGTGCAAGTTAAAAAGATTTGCTAAAGATGTGGATTACGTTAGTCAACCGCAGGCACTCTCCACGTTACAGCTTCCACAGAAAACGCAAAGCAATCGTTAGAATAACGAAAATCGGTATCCCATCTTGGGGGGCCCCACGCAAACAAACTACAACTTCAACGTTGCGCAACAGTAACCGACGCGCACCGAGATCCTAAATGGAAGCTTAGGTTTAGTTTTTAGCTTAGGCTTGACGGTTAGAAAAAAACAGGCAAATTCCGTTTTTAGCACGCTGAAACTGTTGCGTTCCTAAGGCTTGGGGCCCTGGACCGTTCGGGCTTGGGGATTAGCCGTCGAGCCTTTTTTTCGCTCTTTTCGTGTTTCTGCTCGTATTCGTAACGTGGGAGTTCTGGTAGCATCGGTCGCGAATTCGAGGTTCTTAACCGTGAGCGGTTTGCCTTTCTATAGTCCGTGTTTTTTGACTTTGTCAACTATTTTGAGAAGCTATGAAATCTGAAGAACTGAAAGCAGTTCAAGCTCCGCTTAAGGATGGTTACCGCGAAAATCCGGCAAGCGCTGTTGTTACGATGCGAGCTGAAGGCGTTGTGGAAGTAACTGGACAAGCGTGCACTCTGAGATCGTTCGCTGGAGTCGTACGAGCTGGATTGCATGAAGCCGCTGGTGGCTCGGGGGAAGAGGCTTGTTCCGGAGAATTACTTCTTGAGTCACTAGTGGCTTGCGCAGGAGTTACCTTTTCCGCCGTTGCGACCAATATGGGCCTTGCTATTCGGAGCTGTCGTATTATCGCTGAAGGTGACATGGATTTTCGCGGAACACTAGGAATCGATAAAAACGTTCCCGTTGGCCTGGACTCCGTTCGACTAGTTTTTCAGGTTGAATCTGATTTGGAAGAAGCCACACTGAATAAATTGATCAGTCTTACGGAACGCTATTGCGTTATCTACCAGACACTTCAAAAGGGAGTCCCAACCATCACGAGTTCGATCACTCAATCCACTGGACTGTAGTGGATCTGGCCACAGATCCTGGCGCTGATCTTTCAACGCGACGTGTATCGAGTACAAATACCTCAGTAATAAGGTTGAGCCGCGGGCGCTAGCCGCGATACTTACGTTTGACCAAGAAGCCGAATCGCGGCTAGCGCCCACGGCTCAAAAAATGCGGGCCTTGATCAATGTGTCTTGAGACGGCGTCACTTGCCGACGGTTGCCGCAGGTTCTTGAGGAGCCGGCTCGCGTCGCCGCTCTGGAACTTCGGGTTCCAGTTCAGTGATGCGATTCACCTTGTCCGCTTCTTTGTTGAGAATAAACCCATCGTACAAATCCCCGATGGCAGTCCGAGATTCATATCTCAACGTATCGCCGTCGACGTGAATGATTTGATACAGCTGAGTATCTTCGCCAACTCGTTTCATGAAGGGTTTTGGATTGATGTTGTACATTTTGGGTCCACTCACTGAAACGACATAAACGGTACCAGTAAATGTATCTACATTCTGGACTCCGGTTGGGACGTTCCCAATCGTAACAGGTTCGGCAACGGGTGTTTCAAGTCCTGTTCGGCCGTAGGTATGATCATGACCTTGCAGCACTAAATCGACGCGGTACTTGTCCAGTACCGGCTTCCAGAGACTGCGAAGCTTTGCGTTGTCCCGGTCTTTGCCGGTTGAGAAAATTGGATGGTGGAAAGTGCAGATTACCCAACGTTTTTTGTTGTTCTTCAGGACTTCATCAAGCCATGCTACTTGCTGCTCCAGCTTTTCGTTGCTATTCAGAACGACGACTAGCGTGTCCTGGTACGTGATCGTGTAGCAAGTTTCTTCGAGTCCTTCCGGACCGGACGTTGGTAAGACGAATTGAGGTCTCCAGTGATGCGTCACATTGGATTTCACCCCGTCCTCTGCTTTATGCATTTCGTGATTCCCAACGGCTGGAACGCTCGGAATCATGGCGTTGATCCAAGACCCAGCACCGAACCACTCGCCCCACTCTCCATCCGACTGGGCTCGGTTTACTAAGTCGCCAGCATGTAGGATGAACTTCGCTTTCGGTGCATCGGAGTGTGCTTCTCGAATCACGCGAGACCACATCGATCGCAAATCGTTTTGTGCATCGCCAAAGTAGATGAACGAGAAAGGTTCTGCATGCTCACTTTCGGTGGAGAAGTGGAACCATTCGCTCCAATTGGTTTTGTCTCCAACTCGGTAGGCATACTTGGTTCCAGGCTTGAGGCCCTTGAATTGAACACTATGGAAATGCGCCGTGTTGAGGTCGGTCTTTAGGGCCGTCGTGGTGGCATGATAGGTCTCGGAGAGGACGGCAAAGTCGGGACCTCCGCCTGCGATCGCCAGCTCGGCGAATCCGTCGACAACTTCGACCGATGTTCTCCAAGTGACAGCTTGGGATGTTTTGGGATCGCCGGCCCAAGTCAGAATGATTCGGTCGGGCAAAATTTTGGGAGCGTACATCTCGTCTACTTTGAGAGCGCGAACGGGATGCTCGTGGTCTCCATCGTGTGCCGAAAGTTTAGATTGCAAGTTGATTGCTAGTAAGAAGGCAACAATGTATCCGGGGACTGCAAAAAGAGCTGAGCGATTCATGGTTGTTTTAAGCGTGTGTCGAGTGGTTGTTTTTCAGATCAAAAATGGAAAGCATTTGCAGGCAAGAGTTTATCGCGAGTCTCTCATTGCGATATCGCCGCAGGATGAATTTTCGATGAACTACCGCCAGCACTGCAGGACGTTTGTTCTTCGATTGTTCATATTTGCTTCATTAAAAAAAAATACACGGAAGACAGACTGTGCAGGTACTATCTGGACTTAGCACCCGTGAGATATCGACCTAGCACCGTGGTGGCGTTTCATCCTATTTGCACTCAGGGAAATCTTGAATGGTTATCGATTTCCGGTGGAAACGCTTCAAAATTCGCGGCCAAGTTAGCACCAATTTCAGGAAGCATTCATGGCAAAGTTAGTTTGGCTGTTGGCATTCCCCTCACTTCTTATCGCTACGCCTGTTTGTTTTGGTCAGTCCTCGAGGATCGTTTTTCAGAACGGAATCGATAGCTACATGGGGACTGTTGATACTGAGATTTGGGCTTTGGCACCAACGACCTTGTTGGAAAGCAATCCGAATGCATCGTCGGATGCTAATAACGATGGGGGTGAGAGTCAAGTTCTCATACGATTCGACGATATCTTGGGAAGTACGGATCGGTCTATTCCCCTGCGTTCCCATATCGTTTCGGCGCGATTGTTGGTCAGCGCTTTCGATCAGGGAAGCACCGTCAATTTGCATCGCATGTTGGTTCCGTTTTCTAAATCAGCCACCTGGAGCTCCTTGATTGATGGCGTCTCTGCGGATGACTTAGAAGCTTCGCGGCAAAAAGATAGTTTTACTTTCGGCAAGATTGCTGCCAACACTTCGATTGTCGTCTTTGATGTGACTGACACCGTTCAGGCTTGGGTGTCGGGGCAAGCGAACCACGGCTGGGTGTTTTTGAATACGGGCGGTAACGGCTGGGATTTTTACTCCAGCGAATTTGATGATATTGGGCAACGTCCCAAATTGGTTGTGGAGTACGAAGCTCCATCCACCATTCCGATTGCACTTTCCACTCAAGGAATTATCGAGCGATGAATTTACGACGCAACGCAAGTTGGCTCATGGATCCGTCCCACTTCGCCCGTTCGAATCGCCGCGACTTCATGTACGTGGGTTGGTTGGGTGGGGCTGGGCTTACGCTAGGGAATATGTTGCGGCTGGAATCGCAAGCGAAGGCTGCAGGAATTGCAACCGATTCAGAAGGTCGCGAGCCCAAGGCGAAGTCGGTCATCCATATTTACCTGCAGGGTGGCTTTCCTCATATGGACAGCTTCGATCCCAAGCCAGATGCACCACCCGAGTATCGTGGCATTCTTGATCCGATTGCAACCTCGGTTCCAGGGGTTTACTTCAGTTCTCATATGCGGGCGACGGCAAAAGTTGCTGACAAGCTCACCGTGGTTCGCAGCATGACTCACACGGAAGTGGATCACAGTCGAGGTGAACACAGTATGTTCACAGGGTATCGTCCCAGTCCAGCTTTGACGTATCCGAGCGTAGGATCGGTTGTGGCTCATGAACTAGGTCCACGCGATGCGATGCCCGCCTATGTTTGCGTCCCGAATCAGGGGAGCCAATTTCTTGGTAGCGGTTATTTGAGCAACGCGTGTGGGCCTTTTGCTCTGGGGTCGGACCCAGCGCGATCCAATTTTTCGGTTCGTGATTTGAATTTACCAAAAGGGATCGACGAAAAGCGATTTGGGCGGCGCAAGGCTTGGAAAGAATTAGTGGACGGACACTTTGCGGGCATGGAAAGGGACGATGCCATCACCACGATGGATTCTTTCTACCAACGAGCCTACGATCTGTTGGCTTCCCCAGAGGCTAAAGATGCATTCAGCCTGAAGAAGGAGAGCGATGCCACGAAAGAGCTCTATGGTATGAATCCTTGGGGGCCGATTCTTCGCCCTTCAGCAGGTGCTCGCTTGCTGATTGCGAGACGATTGGTAGAAGCTGGTGCTAGATTTGTTACGGTCACCTACGGCGCATGGGACACGCATGCCTTTCATTATCGCGGGATTGAAACGCAGATGCCGGATTTAGATCTTGCGTTTGCGGGGTTGATCAGTGACTTGGATCAGCGTGGATTGCTCGATTCGACCTTGGTGCTGATTACCAGCGAATTCGGTCGCACGCCGAAGATTAATGCAGGTGGCGGCCGAGATCATTGGCCACGTGTATTCAGCATTGTGATGGCGGGGGGCGGAGTTCGAAGGGGGCACATCTATGGAGCTTCGGATGCGTTGGCTGCAGAACCAGCCGATAATCCCTTGAGCGTCGAAGACTATGTTACCACCGTGTATCACCTGTTAGGTATCGATGCAGCAAAATCGTTGATGTCTCCCGGCGATCGGCCTCAACCGATCGTGACCAACGGAACGGTAGCTCGTGGATTGTTAGCATGATGAATCGAATGGCAACCATCACGCGATTCCTGTACCAAGTTATTGGAGCGGGGGTGCTGCTTTTCCTTGTCATAATCTTGATGCCATCGGGCTATGCTTCGAACCCATCCTTGGAAGGGCTACTGGCACCGGTTGTATCTCGAGGTAGCGAGTGCGCCGTCGTTGCACGGGGGGCTTCGCTGAAAGAAACCTGCGAAGTCCTTTTGTACGATAACGGCATTCGGTGCATTCGGATCGAGGTGGTCAACGATGAGGAAGTGCGGATGGTTTTCGAGATAAGTTCGGAATGCCCGCTGGGTGCTCATGGGCTACGTTTGCGAAATCCCGATGGAATCTCCGAACTTCGAACCATTTGGGTCAGTCCATTTCCAATCGAGCCCGAGCTTGAATCTAAGGTGCCGCAGCCTATCCAGCTTTCGCAAGGACCGTCGCCGGTCCCTTTAAGCAAAACCATTTCAGGGACTTTGAGTGGTGATGATGTTGATGCGTTTCAAATCGCCGCGACGAAGGGCATGCCAATCTCCGCAGAGGCAGTGGGGGTACGTCTGGGAGTTAATCTCTTGGATACCAAGCTGGAACTGAGGGATCCGAATGGCCAGCTTGTTTTGCAAGTGGATGATACGCCGCTGCTCAATCAAGATCCCTCGTTCTCGACAGTCGCAGCTCTTGATGGGGATTACTTGATTGAAATCACTTCCGTGAACGCAAACGCGGATGCAGACAGCCCGTACGCTTTGCATGTTGGCACCTTTCCGAGACCGGATGGGGTGTTTCCATTAGGTGGATCTTGCGATACTGATTTGCAACTTACCTTCTGGCAACGCGACCAGTCTGTGGGAAGTGTCATTCAAAAGCCTTATCGTTTTGCAAAAAGAAGTGGCGTGCATTTGTTCGAACTGGAAGTGGATGGCCAAGTTTGTCCTAGTCCGTTCCCTTTTCGATTGAACGAATTCGGACCACGCTTAAGTGACGAAAGCTCTGTGGTTTCAACCGGTGCAGTGATTGCACCTGGAGCTTGGAATGGATGTATTCGCGAACGAGGGCAGGTCGATCGGCATGAATTTCAAGTGGAAGCAAGTTGCGAGCTGGTTGCGGAAGTCTTTGCAACTCGAGTCGGTAGTCTGTTGGATTCTGTCCTTGAAATTACAGATGACCAGGGGAAAGTCATTGCGAGTGGTGACGATTTTGACAGTCAAGACTCGCGAGTTGTTTTTCGAGCCGAACCCGAAAAAAAGTACCAAGTCCGCATTTGGGATAAACGCCAAAAGTTCGGAGTCGAGTATGGATATTATTTTGAAATCGCTCCGTTGCGTGCTGCATTAACGACCTTCCTTCCCCGACGCGACAAGCTCTCGCAACTGAATCAATCCATTGCCATCCCACGCGGCAATCGTTCGCTGGTCTTTCTAGGTGTACAACGAGAGCGATTCGATGCCCCGGTTGAACTCACTTTGCAAGGATTGCCTCAGGGCGTTGGAGTTCAAATGCAGTCCGTGCCAAACAACCGTTTTTTGGTCCCGGTGGTGATGTCAGCAAGTGAATCTGGGGCTAGCAACGGTGCCTTGGTTCAAGTTCGTGGAGCGGCTACGGTCGGTGACGGGACTATAGAAGGTGGATTTCGCCAAACGATCGACTTGGTGAACGGCCCCGCCGATGCGATTTTCCAACCAATCACGGTGGATCGAATGGCAGTTGCCATTGCAAATCCAGTCCCTTTCAAAATCGAAGTTCAGCAACCGAATCAATCGTTGGTGGTAGATGGCGAATTGACTTTGTCGTTTGAGATTGATCGCGACAAGGATTTTCACTCTGCGGTCGAGGTGGTGGTTCCATTGCTGCCAGATTGGGTAGAGTGCCCTGCAAAGACGATCGTTGCGCCCGATCAATCCAGTGGAACGATTGTTTTAAGAACTCATCAGAAGGCAAGTCCCGGTGACTGGCCGATTGTTTTAGAAGCCAATGTAGGATTGGGAGAAGGGCCAACCGACGGGAATATTGGAGCAGCAGGAGCGTTGGTCGCTCGTCCGACGTCCGTCAATATGCATCGCGTCGCGAGTTCGCTTCGAACGCTTGCCATTGTTGAATCACCCTTGCGCGGTGAGATCGAACCCTTGGCGGTGGAGTGCGGCAGCAGTGTGCAGTTCGAGTGCCGATTTGTTGGGGATGAGTCGGTTCCCGATACTATGACTGTGAGTATCGAAGGGCTGCCAAATCGCGTTACTGTACCTTCGGTGATGGTTCAGCGGGCGGATGGAATTGCTAAGTTCACCATGACGCTTGCAGATGATGCACCAACCGGAAGCTTTGGTAACGTCTATTGCCGATTTGCTGGGGAGAAGGGCGGTGAGCAGGTCGCCTTTTGTGCTGCAAGAAACACCAAACTGATTATTGCGGCCAAGGGGCAATCGCAAAAGGACGAGGCTGGGCGACCATTGAGCTCGCTCGAAGCCCTTCGTCGAAGAACAGGAAAGTAGGGTCCAATGCTAAAACATATCAAGGTCGTAATGAACGTTCGGTTGTATTCCCTGGCATTGCTTTGGGGAATCGTTGTGCTTGCCGATTTCCATACCGGTGCGTCGGTCGCGGCGGAACCAGTTCGAAACTTGCCAAGTGTTCCAAAGCTAGAACGCATCCAAGTCGAACCAAGCCGAATTGTGATGAATTCCGCTCGTGATCAACAATCGATTGTGGTGACAGCCTTCTACGAAGATGGCAGTACACGCGACGTTACAGCGGACTGCAAACTGGACTCAAGCAAACCAGAACTTAGTTCGAAAGAGTCCATTTTCGCCCAGGTCGCTGAGACTTTGTTACCGCTACGTGACGGTAAAGGACAACTGAGCGTGGAGTATCTTGGGGTCCAAGACAAGGTGGAGGTCGAGGTGAAGGGGGCAACTGTTCAGCCGATGGTGAGCTTTCGGAATGAAGTGTTGCCTGCGTTAACGAAAGCCGGATGCAACACGGGCAAATGTCACGGTTCCGCGTCAGGCAAAGATGGGTTTCGTTTGAGTCTGTATGGATTCGATCCACAGGGTGATCATTATCGTTTGACTCGAGAGATCAGTGGTCGGCGCATTCAATTGTCGAAGCCGGAATCTTGTTTGCTTGTTCAAAAGGCGACAGGGAACGTTCCGCATACAGGTGGTCAATGCATGGAAGAGGGTACACTTCTCTACGAAACCTTGATTCAATGGCTTTACGAGGGAGCCAAAGAGGATACGGCGGATGCGGTGGTACCAATCGGCATTTCTGTCTTGCCGAAAAACGCAGTATTCACCAAGCCGGAGGGGCAACAAAAGCTAGTCGTGATGGCTACCTTCAGCGATGGTTCGCAAAAGGATGTCACGCCCCTGGCAGTTTTTCTCAGCAACAACGATTCTGCTGCGAGTGTTTCGGTGGATGGATTGGTGCAGGCGAATGGACCTGGCGCGGCCTTCATTCTTGCCCGCTTTGACAAGTTTACGCAGGGGGCTTCGATGGTTGTTCGCCCTGGGACTCCCTTTGTCTATCCGGAATTGGAGTCCAAAGGGGAAATCGATTTGTTGGTCGATCAGCGGTTGAAGTTCATGCATTTGAAGCCTTCCGAACTGGCGAGCGATGAACAATTCCTTCGCCGAGTCACCATCGATTTGATTGGGCAATTGCCGACCGAAAAAGAGTTTAACGATTTCATGGCTGATACGTCCGTGGACAAACGTGAGCGATATATTGACCGCCTTTTGGAGAGGCCAGAGTTTCGTGATATCTGGGTCATGAAATGGGCCGAATTGCTTCAGATTCGAACCAACAATGGGGTGAGTTCCAAAGCTCTCAAGCTTTATGACCAATGGCTGCGTGAGTCCGTTCATGCGGGTGCAACCATCGACTCGATTGTTCGCAATCTGCTTCCTGCCAGTGGAGGATCGCTGGAAAATCCCGCAACCAATTATTACCAGACCGAGACGACGCCTCAGTTGTTGGCAGAGAACATCGCGCAAGTTTTTCTTGGGACTCGCATTCAATGCGCTCAGTGCCATAACCATCCGTTCGACCGATGGACCATGG
>CAITIF010000870.1 GCA_903892365.1 uncultured Pirellula sp.
GTCACGCGGTGGCCAGCCCCAATTTCTCCAGCATCCTTTTGATCGTTGTCGAAATCTTTAGCTGCAAGGCGTCGATCCTCGTAGCCAATCAGGCGGTAGCTTGCAACTTGGGTGGGATTGAAATCCACTTGAATCTTCACGTCTTTGGCAACGGTAACCAAGGTGCCTTGAAGCTGTTCAACCATCATTCTTCGAGCTTCCATTTCGCTATCGATCATGCCGTAGATGCCATTGCCACGGTTGGAGATCTTTTCCATCATCGAATCGTTGTAGTTGCCTTTACCGTAGCCCAAACAAGTCAAGAAGATGTTGCTTTTGGCATTGGCTTCAAGCATCTCGACCAGCGCATCGTCCCCCGTGATACCAACGTTGAAGTCGCCATCAGTGCACAGGACAACTCGATTTACCCCCCCGGGGACAAAATGCTCTTTCGCGATCGAGTAGGCAAGCTGTATGCCTTGGCCACCGTTGGTGGAGCCACCTGCATTCAAGTGATTCAGCGAATCAAGAATCGCTTGTTTGTTGGATCCAATCGTGCTGGGCAAGACACAACCCGCAGCGCCGGCATAAACAACGATAGCCACGCGATCATTCTCCGTCAGTTGCTCAGTCAGCAAAGCTAAGGTCCGCTTCACCAAAGGTAACTTGTTGGGCTCGTCCATGGACCCGGAAACGTCGAGCAAGAAGACTAAGTTTGCTTTAGGGCGTTGCGATCGATCTAGCTTGCGAGCCTGCAAGCCAACTCGAACGATTTGGTGTTCACGATTCCAAGGACATGTTTCCATCGCAAGGTTGGCCGAGAATGGTGCCTTGTCGGTAGGGCCGGCATAGTTGTACTCGAAGTAGTTGATCATCTCTTCAATCCGCACCATGTTGGGCACGGGGAGAGAATTGGTTTGAGTCAAATACTGACGGATTTTCGAGTACGAGGCGGTATCGACATCCACCGAAAAGGTGGAAAGAGGGGCTTGAGCTGGGCTGACAAACGGAGTCTCGATGATGGGTTCGAACCGATCGCCAGCAGGGCTATTGGTTCGTTTCCGTAGGCTCAACGGAGCGTTTGCCGCCAGTTCATCAGGAAACATCCGCAGAGATTCTTGTTCCTGTTCCGAATCCTGGCTTCGACCTGTAACGCTCAAAGCGATAGCATCCAAGTTGGACTGCTTGGCGTCAGATGGCTTGGCGTCAGATTGCTTACCATCGGACTTCTTACCATCGGACTGTTTGCCTTCGGACTGCTTTTCATTTCGAACGAAAAGACTGGCGTCTGCCGTATAGCTAGGTGAGCCATTGAGTTTCGTTGTTTTTGAATCGCTCGGTGCATTGCCTGCAGGTGCCGCAAGGTTCGTTGCAAGCGTCCTACTCTCGCTGGACATTCCCTCCAATGGCGCGCTTTCTGGGCCGCCTTTACCAGAAATGGGTCCGCCCACTTTGGCTCTATCGGTGTTCATGTTTTGACCGAAGCCATCAGATCCCATGCCCAACCCTACCTCCGTGCTTTCTCGAGCGCTTTCAAGCGTGTCGCTTGTGGGGGAAGTCGGTTTGTCCACGGGCTCAATTTCGTCATCAGGCAAATACACCATGGCGTCCGAAAACGTTTCATGAACGGGTTCAGTCACTCCGTTCTTAGACCGATCTGGTTTTTCGGCTAATGACTTCACAGCACTGGAGGGTGCCGTTTCACTCTTTTCAGAAGCGGACAACTCGTACAGTTCATCGACAGGAGCAAGGGTGCTGCTAGCTGCGGCGGGCTCCATCGGGATTGATTCGGGGCGACTCGCCTCTGGCTTTGTCTCCGAGACGGAAATCGATTTTGCCAGCTCGTTTTTAGAAACAAACCATTCAGGCACGATCACCATGGCAAGCGGGACCGTTGCAGCAACCACAAGCAATCCCACAAATCGTCGATCGCGATACCATTGCCGACGCGCTAGCAATGTCGCGGGTCGTTGTGGCTCGCTCGTGAGAATACCAACCAAAACACGGTTGGATTGATCTGCTTTCAAACGAACGGCGGGTTCCGTATCTTGAAGGACGGATTGGACCGCTCCGATCGCTTGCTGGATTTGATTGAGTTCTTCTTTCAACGCCGGATTAGCAATCAACGCTTGGCTCACACGAGCCGCATCGTCCGGTTCGAGTTCGCCGAGGGCATAAGCGCTAAGCATCCAGGGTTCGATAGGCTGGGATGGACTGTTAGCATCGGTTGGAATTGAGTTAGATGTCATTTTGTTTTCTTCTCGTTCTGAAATCGATGTGATTCGGTTGTTTGGCTTTGGATCAAGGGGAGATGGATGCCTTGAGTTTCATGATCGCTTGATGCAAGATGACACCTACGTTGGAAACGCTAAGGTCGGTGATTTCAGCGATTTGTTTGTAAGAAAGCCCTTGGCTCAAGCGGAGCGACAGGACTTCTTGATCGCGCAGTGGCAGGCGATTGATTTCCAGTCTTAATTGAGCCTGCTCGTCTTGCTCGATGAGTAAGCTAGCTGGTCCCGATGCAGTGGATGCAGCCGTCGATATCGTTTCGGAATCAAAGGTCATTCGAGCCTCCCGGCGATGGAAATCCATCGCGCGATTGCGACAGGTTCGAAAAAGCCATGCATCGACATGTCCCTCGACATCCGATCGGCTTTCTCGGCACAGACTCAGAAAGGCGTCCTGAACACAATCGCTGGCGAGATCGATGTTTCCATGCAGCAATCGTAAGCAATAAGCAAGCAAGGGGCGTTCCAACCGTTCAAAGGTTGTCTTGAGCCATATTCGGTTCATTTCCAGATCGTCTTTTGATGGCGATTTGGACTTCATGTTGGAATCATTGCGTTGCATTCGTGGTTCAAGAGAACTTGAGTCGTACGACAAGACAACGCTTCAAGAGAGGTTTTATTAGACGAATCTTCCCAGTTTTTCGCTAACTTCGCGAAAAGGCATCAAGCGTAAGAAGGCCCTAGTTGGGTTTTGGCTCCGCAATATCAACGCGAATTCGCTTGTTTTCAACTCGACGAGTTCCAATCTGCTCGCATCGCAGCCATAAAGTTTCGTTTAATAGTTCCGATCCCTTTCGGATAACAAACACGCGCGACGATCGATCCGTCAGGTTGGCAATTTGGGTCCGTTCGCGTGCACGGTTTGGAATCAACAACATGCAATCGAAGCTTGTAGGTTCTGCTCGATAGTTAATCGCCTCGACGGTGACCCATAGTTGGTCTTGGTCATCCATCTGAAGCGCGATCTCGAACTCAAAGTCATCGGTCCCAACTTGCAACCATTCCTGGAGACTGAAACGAATTGGGTGATCGCCCACCATCTCAAACTCGAGAGCGATTTCGGTTTCCGAGGTATCGGCATCGGGCAAGACCTGGACA
>CAITIF010000871.1 GCA_903892365.1 uncultured Pirellula sp.
GGCCATTGAACGCGCTATCAAGAACCTTGCCAATCCAAAACTGGGCAGGGAAGCTGCCGATTTTCTAAGAAACCTCAACGACCCGCTCGCCATTGATCTCATTGTGTCGAAGCTCAAAAAGGAGCTGGATCAAGGCAAGAATGGGGAATTCTACATGCAGGTGCTCGAACAAATGCCCGGCACAACTGCGTCAGCCAGCTTGATCGATCTTGCCATGAATTCTACCAACCAAACCATCGTAGACCGATCGATCGAATTGCTGATGCGGACCGAGCAGTCTCAAGAGCTTGCTATTCTGGCTTTCTTGAGCGCTCTGGGGTCCAAAGAGATTAAGACCAAAGATCGAGCCGGAAGCAATCTCAATGACATCGCCGATGCTCGCTGCATTTACCAACTGATCAATACCCTGCAATCGACCATCGTTCGCACCCAGAGCGTGGGCCAAACCAATACCGTAACGAACGATGGCGGGGTTTCTGCATCGACCCCGAGCGTTATCACGACAAAGACCCCGTACAATCACGAACCGATACTTGCCACCTTAACTCAGCTGACTGGCGAAAATTTTGGTTTCGATAAACAGAAGTGGCGCCAATGGTATGCGGAAAAGTTTGCTGATACCAATCTTGATTTGCGGCGTGACTGGTGAAAGTAGCCGTTCTTGAGCTCCTGAGCGGTGGCGGCATCCACGAACTTATCGGAATTCCCGACACCCATTCCGCTGGTGAATCGGATAGAAGCGAGATCGCGCAAGCCCTGCTTCGTGAAGGTTGGTCAATGCTGCATGCTCTTGCGAGCGATCTTCAGCAATGTGGACATCAAGTTTTCACTTGCTTAGATCACGAGCTTACCAATTCAAAGCAAGATTTAACTTGTGCTTTAAAACCATTCGATGATTTTGTTTGCAGCAATCGCGTCGATTGGCTTTCGCAATGGCGGCAGGTTGCGATTCCTGCTGAAATCACGATCGTGATCGCGCCGGAAATCGATAATCTGCTGGCGACCACAGTCCATCACTTGCGCGAACACGGAGCTATCGTGCTTGCGTCGGATTCATTGTTTTTGAAAGCAACCTCCGACAAGCTATTGTTTGCGGAAGCGATGTTGAATGCGAATCTGCCTCATCCTCTCACGCAAACTCTAACGTCTTTTTTGCAATCTCCCCATGCCGAACAGACTGGTTTCGCTGGTGCAAATCTAAATGGATGGGTCTTGAAGCGACGCGACGGTGCTGGTTGTGCAGACATGAAACGATTCGAAAGCGATCGATCTCTTGCAACATGGTGTCGTTCCAACCTACAAGTCACCCAGCCCAACGAAGCCAGTCAAAGAACTGAGAACTTGACGTGGAGCTTGGAAGAGCGTGCGCAGCATTGGGAAAGCTGGATCGTACAACCGTGGCTGGCGGGAAACGCTCGGAGCCTTGCTGTCCTTGCCGGACAGTCCCATTGGATACTTGGATCCGTGGCACAGCGGATCGAACATTTGCCTTGCAAGGACAACGCATCCGTCTCCAATGTTCAATACACGGGGGGGTTCGGCCCGCTAGGCGACACCACGATTCAGCAGCTAGAGCTGTTTGCCAATCGCGTTCTCAACGCGATTCCTGGCAAGCCTTGCGGCTGGATAGGGATCGATTTTTTAATTCCTGACGGCGCCCATGATTGGGCTCAGTGGATACCGATTGAAATCAATCCTCGACTGACAACCAGCTACCTTGGCTACCGACAGTGGTATGGCGGGGCGCTTGGCGATATGCTGTTGGGGATTCAGGCTAATTCGAGTTCACGGGACCATGCCTGTTTTCATTCAGTTGACTTCCATTAGAATTTGCAGACGATGGCTTTCAACGACACCAACGTTTAACTAGAAACACATTCTGTGCAAGCAGCAAATTCGGGCGAAATCGCTCAACGCGTTAAAGAACTTCGCAAGCGCACCCAGGATTCGATCGAGCGAGTGGTTGTAGGCCTAGGGCATGTTACCGACCAGCTTCTGATCGCGCTGCTGGCCGGTGGGCATGTGCTTTTGGAAGGAGTTCCTGGTACGGCAAAGACCACGCTTTGCCGGACCTTTTCGATGGCCTTGGGAATTCATTTCGAGAGAATTCAGTTCACGCCCGATTTGCTTCCTTCCGACGTGACAGGAACGCAAGTCCTGGACCGTCAGACCAGCAACTTCGTGATGCGAAAAGGGCCCGTCTTTTGCCAACTTCTTCTTGCGGACGAACTCAACCGGGCCCCCGCAAGAACGCAATCGTCGCTGCTCGAGGCGATGCAAGAACGCCAAGTCACGATCGAAGGGAAAACCCTTCCATTGCCTGAGCCCTTTATGGTTCTTGCGACCCAAAACCCGATTGAACAAGAAGGGGTCTATCGGTTGCCTGAAGCTCAGTTGGATCGGTTCCTGTTTCGCATCCAAGTAGGCTACCCTTCACGCGATCAAGAAATCGCGATGCTCGATCTTCATAGTAAGCCTACCGAAAAGACTCCTTCCATTTCTAACGCGGAAGAATTGATCATGATTCAAAGAATGGTCGATTCTGTTTTTTGTATTCAGGAATTGAAAGGCTACATCATTGACTTGGTTCGCCGCAGTCGGACTCATCCGGATCTTTTGCTAGGGGCTAGCCCACGGGCTGCAATCTACTTGATGAAAGCGTCGCGGGTCCGAGCTCTGATCCAAGGACGTGAGTTCATGACTCATGAAGATATCCAAGCTGTCGCTTTACCGGTGCTGGGCCATCGTTTGATTCTTCGTCCAGAATCCGAGATGGATGGTCAATCGGTAGAGGCAATTGTTCAGCAGTTGATACAACAAGTTCCTGTCATTGTGGATTCACAATCAGGGTCATCAAAACTGTGACCAATCGAGCACGATTCTTGGCGTTGATTGCTCTTGGTGGACTGGGCATCTCCATGGCGCGAGGCCAAACTACGATTGCCACTCTTTGCCTTTCTGTTTTGATTTGGATAGTTTGGAGCTGGATTTCATTTCTTTGGTTTTCAACACGTGAGCTTGAAGCGTTGCGTGTTGTGCGCAAAATCAACGGTCGCGAGCAATCGACCGGAGTTTTGTGGGCCAGCCGGAAAGTCGAAATTGAATTGGTATTGGAATGCCAAGACAATATTTTTCGAACGGCTCAACGAATACGGGATGTGCTTCCCGAAAATCTGAAACTTGATTCAACACCATCGAATCCAGGACCGAACGCGCCGCGGTGGCTGGCTTCTCTTTGGCGACCATTGAGCAACTTGGTCTTGTTCGAACAGGAGAAAATGAGCGCCAACGAAATATGCGTTCAGAAACCACAGAGCATGATCCGAGTTGCCTACGATGCATATGCATTAGGTGCTGGGGAGCTGGTCATGCCAGGTGTTCGAATCGAATTTTACGATCCATGGAAATTTTTTCGCAAAGAAGTTTTTGTCGAAGCCAAGCAGTCCTTTTTGGTTCTGCCTAACTTTATACCCTTGAAGGACATGACTCCCATTCTCAAGAAGTTAAGCGTGATTCCACGGCAAGGGCTTCATCGCTACCAAAGACCGGGTATCGGCTTTGAGCTGCTTGAGCTGCGTGAGTACGTTGATGGCGACCCACCGAAGTCCATCGCTTGGAAAGCATCCGCTCGGCGCGAGAAACTGATGGCGCGTCAGTATGAATCCGAAGTCCCTGTGCGTGTGCAGATGGTTTTGGATGGAACCGCGAGCACTCGGGTCGGTGGTTTTGGACTCCGATTGATCGATCAGATCACCAGCGTTGCCGCAACCTTGGCGCATTCGGTCATTCATGCCGGTGATGCCGTTGGATCATATCTTATCGGCGATACAGAAACACAGCACATTCCCTCCGCAACAGGTACCAAGGGCTTTTATCAGCAGATGCAGGGAATGGCTAAGTTCGCCACGAATTCTTGCCCCAGCCAAACACAAGCTTCGGTCACTCTCCTGGAAACCGCTTATGCCATTTGCAATGAACGCTTTCCAGAGTTGCTTGATCCACAAATGAACCCGATCTCCATGTCCTCGTTCTCATGGCTAATAACGCGGACGACTCGCCAAAGAACGCAGCTGGCTGCCGCGATAGCAGAACTCTATGACCTTTCGCCGATCACTCAAGTGGAATTGAACTGGAACGCTCCTTTGTTGGCAAAATACCTCGCTCGCTTCCTTAGCGAGTGCGGTTCTCCATGGATGGCCCCCATGGTCTCATCGACCGATACGTCGTGGTTGCGATCGTCGGCTCGATCCAATCTGCTCGCGAAAGCGATTCAATCGGCTATCAGCCGAGCTCGTGACAACGAAGTGTTTGTTGTGATAACCGAACTTACGGGAATGCAATTCCATCGAAGCGACTTTTTCGAAGCACTGAAAATCGCCAAAGCCAAACATCATCGGGTGGCTGTCGTCATTCCATCGCCAACGTTTGTTCGGCCAAAGCCGTTCACCTTGGAAGGCAGAATCCTTAACGCATCGGATTTGCGGCAAGAGGCCGAGCACTTGCGGCTTCACGAATGGATGGCACCTTTAAAGCGCAACCTCGCCAAATTAGGAATCCCCGTAGCGATATCTGGAGAGGCAAAAACCATGAGGTTGGTGCTGTCGGAAATCGAGATCGCTCGTGACGGGCGCGTCGGCGCGGCAGGAGCAAGACAATGAACGATGAACAAAAAGACTCATTACAAGCAATTGCACCTGGGGGGATTCGTTCGGAGGGGGCAACGTCCGAAGCGATAGGCTCCCTGGAAAACAACCATTGGCGGAAGCCGGCAGAGATTGCCTGTAGCGTTTTTATGCTGTTGGTAACCGGCGCGGCTATCGATCTACTGTTTGTAGGCTCCCTGCCGATTTGGCTTAGCTTGCGATTGACGATGATCGCAGTCTTGGTCTTTTTGACATCCCGATCCAATGTTGCAGTGCTACTGCTGGGATTGATTTTATGCTGGAGTTTCCGGGATCGTTCAAGAACGCAACTGGATCTGTCCTTGGAATCGATCGCGACGGTTATTCTGGCATTGTGTTTTCTTGTTTTTGCTAGCCGCTATCAAGAGATCCGAAGAAGATTCTTGGATTGGATTCTGTTCATCATCGCGATGGATTCGGATGGAAACTCTGCCGTTGTCTTGGCTCCCGAGACAGATATCAAATGGATATTCCACGTTGCTTTTTACGGCGTGAAGATAATGGTTTTCGTCCTGTTTTCCTTGTTTCTACTGGGGCACCAGCCCTGGACGCTGGAATCCGAGCCATGGTTTACTTGGACGTTGACCAACAAGCAAGTTCTTTGGCCAGGACCGACTTTGATCGTCATCATTATTGGGGTATTTTTATTCTTGAGTGAACTTGCATGGCGCATGCGCACCGGGCGTCAGAAGCGAATGTTTCTGCGGTCGGACGGGGCCAAATCCCTTTACCCCGACCTGCGACGCATTCGATAGCATGCCTGAACTAAAGAGTTACGACGGATCGAGTTTGCACGTGCTGTGCATTCGGAGTTTTCCGTGCACGACCTGGATCTAGTATCAAGCATCCCGCATCGAAAACGTAGCTGTAATCCGTTCGCAATTTTCACACCCCAATCGTTGGCTGCCCATTATTCAGCAATCAATGCAGCTGTGATGACCAATTCGACGCGGTAGCCTGGAGCTGCTAACGCTGCATGAATACAAGCCCTTGACGGGGCGTGCCCGGATGGAACCCAAGCGTCCCATATTTCGTTGAAACAGGTTAGGTCGCTTGGGTCGGGCAGATAGATGACCACTTGAAGCAGATGCTGCATGTCGCTGCCGATCTGGTCTAGCCGTTGCTCCACTTGCTGCAGCACTTGGCGAAACTGGCCTTCGCAGTCCAAACCAGGATCGTCAGGCACCTCGACAAAATAGCCTACGCCACCATGCACCACGGCGTCGGACCAGCGAGAAGTAACGCCGTGCCTTACGATCCTGTTCATATTCAATCTCTCTCTGCTTCTTCCCTACTTCGTTTGACGATATACAGAACGGGTGACGGTGCCGCCCGAACTATTGGAAGTAGTGCTGCTGGATAAATCTCCGATTTGTCCGAGCACGCCGTACATGGCTAGAACGTCGTTTCCGGTCAGTTCGTAATTCGCAAAATCTTCAGGCATCGATGGGTCCAGAACTGAATCGTTTAAGTTTTCCATCGATTGGCTCATAGCGTATCGCAGCCAAGGAGAAGCGAATTGAAACAGTCTTCCAAAGTCAACGTACGACGCGTTGGCCTGCTTGGCCGACGGGTCGATAACCCCTTGACCGATCTTCAACGGAGTCGATGTCATCAGGGCTTCCGCTTGTTTGTCGGAATAAGTTCCCACGGCGAATTCCCCGCTAAATAGCATTTGCGGCATCATGTCCTTGGGGACGGGGCAATCAGCCGGAATGGGATATCCGAACTTTTCACCTTGGGCAGAGGTGGTTTGGGTTGGACGTGGAATCGAGTAGCCTGCGGGCACCGCATTGGGATCTTGCTTTCGAATCATTTCAACGATTTCGTCACACAAGCCAAACAGATCTTCGAACCCGCTTTGAAACAAAGACTTGTCCTTGAGTCACGTCAGGGTGGCTAGTTCGATCAATGGCAAAGGTTCCGACGCGGGCGGCATATCCTTGACCCATTGTTCCGCAGCCAGGTTTCCGGCACTGAGGATAATCGCGTGTTCGCCCGACATCGAGGGCAAAAATTTCTTTTCCCATGTATCTGCGATTCGGACCAAGAAGGGCCATGCCATATCGACCGCCTGCTTTGCTTCTTGCAAATTGTCTTCAATATCTTCATCCTCATTCAATTCGCTCCAGTCGACATCGACCGCCTCATCAAAACGCAACTTGGCCTTCTGAACGATTTTTCGAATCAACTGAAAATACTCGGGATGGTCTTGAAGCTTGGTGGCAACCATCATCAGTGGGTCTCCACCTACATGCTCTAAGGTGGCGAGCTTGGAACTGGTGTCCAAGAGAACATCCTTCGTTCGAAGATGGTCGTGCCTTTCCCAGCCGTCATCCGTAAGGAAGGTTAAGGAAAGTGCACCTTGGAATTTGGGAACATATTTTGCGATCGCTTCATCCATCCATGCCAAGTCGCTCGAGATGTCTTCCAAGAAGTCCTTGATTTCACTGTCTTCTTCGAGTTGCGAAGAGATCTGCATACTGACTCCGGCGAGATTGCGGGAGAAAAAGTTCTTGTAGGTCGACGTAAAGCTGGAATCAGCCAAGGCATCGGAGGAATATGCAATTCCTGTCAAAGGCTTGCTCAGTGCGTCGACGACCGGTTTCATGTCGGGATGCTCAAGAATCGATTCGCCTTTCCCGAGCTCCAGAAGGGCTTCTGGGGTGGGGCTAAATGCAATGATAAAGTTGCCATCAAGCAACCCAATCGTAAGGGTAAAGGTGACTGGATCCAAGGCTTCCTTGACCGTGTCTCGCATCTCTTCATCGAAATCATCGTTGGTCGGAATCACGTCCCATGGAATCTGGGAGCCAGAGATGACCCATTGAAGCCGGTCGCCGCGTTTATCCTCGATTCGATTCAGGTTGTGCAAAAAGGGTGCTGCATCTGGAATCTGCTTGAGAGCAAACACGGGTACTTCGAGTTGATCGATCTTACCCAGGGCCAGATCGGTATCGTCGCACCGCGCTCCCATGACAAGGGTGGGAATGGTCATCCCCTTCAATCCCTCGATCCATTTAGTTGCAATCAGTTGCGTTTGCTCTTCGCTGTCATCCAAACCTGATGCCATCAAGCTTGTCATCTCATCATTGATTTTGGCGATGCGCAAATTCATCGACGAGAAATTTTTGTCGCCAAACAGAAATAGTTCGGAAGAAGTAAGCTCCCGCAAGAACGCCAATGCATCTTGGACGTTTCCATTTTCTAGAGCAACGCGAATGTTAGAACCAACCGCCTCGCGTTCCTTCCATTCCGTTCTAAATTGGGTCAAGATTTTCACGACCGATGGCAGCTTCATGAAGCTGGTTGCCACTGGACCGGTCGCAAACCGCTTCCATTGATCGTGCATACGGAAAGAGCTGTAAAGAAAATCGGCATCTTTGGGGACCAGCTTCAACGACTTCAGCTCAGAATCGCTTTGCGCTTTGGCTTGGCTTGGGAACGCACTGATGCAAGCGCCTGAGAAGACAAACATCAGCCAGGTCGCTCGAAAGATCTTAGAGGACTGCAACACCTTCATGGGTTTCTCCGTTTAGAGTTCAAATCGGTCGAGATCCAGCATGAGCTGGTCGATCTCGGGAAACGAGTCATCGTGTTCCAAATTCGTAACGTTTACGTTCGACTGTTCGTTCGCCGGCAAAGCATCTTGGCTGGATTGTGAGGACGCTTGGGAAACCAGCGGGGATACTGTTACCACATTCGGTTTCGATGCCGTGGCTGGCGAAGGTTCTGGTCTCTGCTTGATGCCACCCAGCGAAAACACAGGGACGGATCGAGCCTCGCGAAGCCCCTGTAAAACGCTGATCGTTTTTTCGATAGGAATGCTGGTTGAAAGTGCAATAAAGAAGATCGTTTTCACAGGCTGCCCGTTCCGATGGGAGCTGTGCTTGGGGCTTCCGTCCGTTGGAACAAGATCGACCGACTGCACGCCCAGCCGATGTAAATGCTCGCAAACGTAATCCTTGGATTCCCAAGTGGCTATCGCAAAGTCACCCTTCAAACCTTCTATGCAAAGATGGTCAGTGGTGTCGATGCCGATGGACTTCAAGTCCGCTACCAAGGTGGCGTCCAGACCATTCTCGAAAATCAAACGAGTGATCAGTTGTTCTTCGTAGTCTGCCATTGCGCCCGAGCGTCTTTCGCTTTGGCTGACTACAACAGGTATGCGAACGGCCATGCAGGATTACCTAGGGAGTAAAACGGATCATTCAGTGGGTAGCGATGGATGCAAGCGACGTCGACGGAACGCCAACCTAGAGCTGGTCGTAGGGAAGTTCAAAGGGTTGCATTATTCCTTGGACATCACCGGACTTGAAACCGCGAGAAAACCAAGTTACTCGCTGTTTCGATGTGCCGTGCGTGAACAAGTCCGGCATTACCCTGCCTTGGGCCCGCTTTTGAAGGGTGTCATCGCCAATTTTGCTCGCGGCATTGATGGCTTCTTCAATATCGCCTTCCTGGAGAATTTTCTTTTGCGATTGAGCGTGGTGAGCCCACACGCCAGCCAAGTAGTCGGCTTGCAATTCCAATCTCACGCTGAGCTCATTGCTTTCTTTTTTGCCAACCCGGTTTTGCATGCTTTGAACTTTTGCAGAAAGCCCGAGCAAATTTTGGACGTGATGCCCTACTTCATGAGCGATCACATAGGCCATTGCAAAATCACCAGGAGCTTTGAGATCGTTCTTCAGGTCTCGGAAGAAATCAAAATCAAGGTAAACGTTGCTATCCCCGGGACAATAAAAAGGTCCCACCGAAGCCGTTGCAGCTCCGCAAGCCGAACGCACTTGCCCTTTGAACAGTACCAATTTGGGCTCTTGATACCGAGCTGAAATTTGCTCGCGAAACAACTTCCCCCAAACGTCTTCCGTATCCCGCATCACCACCGAAACAAACTCTTTCAATGGGGCATCGCGATCGTCGGCTGGATTGATGCTGGTTTGTTGCTTGTTCTGTGGCTGCTGTTGACCGACTTGTTCCATCAACTTAGCTGGGTTTGCCCCCAGAAAAGTCATAATCAAAATCAGAAGCAGAGTACCGATGCTGCCGCCGGCGACCATGCCACCAGCGTTCATTGCCATTCCACGTCGATCCTCCACGTTCGCTGACTGCTCTCTACCTTCCCAACGCATACGAACGCTTCCTTAACTTGTAGCAAAAAAGACCGAAACAAAAAAACGATGGAAAACGCTTCGAGCATTTTCGATTGCCAAAAACAAAGCGGCCGTGTTTCTTCATGGGAAACACGACCGCTCAGTAATGTAACAGGTTTTCTTGCCGAACAACACTCGATTATCGAATACGGATCTGGAACATTTTGTCCGATTCCGCATCCCGAATGACCATTTTGATTTGCCCGCTGGACCCGTCCGTCAAAGCTCGTTCCACCGCTTCCGAAAATTCATCAACATTATTGACCTTCTTTCCGTTTACCGACAGGATCACGACCCCTGGTGGAATCCGGGTTGCGAGTGGGCTGCGGCGGTTGACCCCCTTCACCTCGACTCCCTCATCAGCCTCCAGGCCAAATTCTTCCCGAGTTTCTTCAGAAACCTCGCCAACTTGGATACCAAGAATTTCGCGAGATTCCATGGATGCAGCAAGTGCCTTCTCGTCCAGTTCACCGACTTGAATCAAAAGATCGGCTGGTTTGTTGTCTCGCATAATGGTAACGCGGACTTGGCTGCCCGGTTTCGACTCGCCAATCGCTCGACGCATGTCGGAACCGGAGATAACAGGTTTGTTGTTGATCGCCGTAATAACATCCCCTCGTTGAATACCCGCTTTGTCCGCCGGCATGTTTTTGGTGACGGAGGTTACCAAGGCTCCTTTTAAGTCTGGTGGCAATGACAATTGCTGTGCAATTTCAGGCGTTAGCGTTTCCGGTGCCACCCCGATGAACCCACGTGTAACGCGCCCTTTGGAAATTAGATCCCCTAAAATCCTCTGAGCAGTATCGCTAGGGACCGCAAAGCAAATCCCGTTGTATCCACCGCTTCGCGACGCAATCGCCGTGTTGATGCCGATCACTTCCCCCCGAAGATTTAACAGCGGCCCACCGCTGTTTCCCGGATTGATGGCTGCATCGGTCTGGATGAAATTGTCGTAAAGCGTAATGCCTTGGTCATTCCGATTCGTGGCACTCACAATTCCGGCCGTTACGGTTTGAGCCAAGCCGAACGGGCTGCCAATGGCGATTACCCAGTCCCCTACTTCCATATCACCTGAACTGCCAAGTTTAGCGGCAACCAACCCAGTTGCGTCGATCTTCAATACCGCCAGGTCAGTGCGTTCGTCCGTTCCGATCACTTTGGCCTCCATCTTGCGATCGTCGCTGAGCACGACCTCTAGAACACTCGCCCCTTTCACCACATGGTTGTTTGTCAGAATGTAACCATCTTCACGCACAATGACTCCAGAGCCTAGGCCGTTGTCAACACGGCCTCGTCGGATCTCGCCGCCGGGGGCATCGCTCTCGAAGTCGTTGACCTGAGGCCCAAAAAACTGCTCAAGCTCGGGCGGTAAATTCAAACTGCCTCGCGAACGTCCCACGCGAACTCGCTGTTCAACAATATTTTTAATGCTGACCACAGAAGGTTTGAGCGATTTTGATACGTCGCGGAAAACCTTGGAAAGCTGATCGGCACTGGCGACACTGGCGGAAAGCTCGAGCCCACTTTTGGCAGACTGGGCGTCCGTAACTTGTTGGGCATAAACGGGAGAGTGGGTAGCCGACGGGCTAGACGCTAACCAATATCCAATCGGCGCCCCAAACAAAAGCGAAAGGACGCATAGTTTCCAAGTTTCGAGAGGTCGATTCATTTTCCTGGCTCGTTTGATTTGAAGGTTTGAATTGCGTTGTCAAAATGACTTACGCAGAAAACACCAAAGCGGCTCATCTACAAAAATCGTGCCAACTGCCGGTGCAAAAACCGCATCAACCACAAAACCTTGCCAAAATTGCTTGGTTTCGTGACATTCTTTAGTCACCGCTATCGCCATCCCCCCTGAACCTGTCTTGATTTTCCTCCCAGTTTGCCTTGGTGTCACTGCGTCTCTTCGGATTGGTCGGAGCTACTTCAAAAACTTTCAAGGCATCGAGCAGTTGAAATCCAATTTTGTAAGTTTGTACAAGCATTTCGGGCCGCACCGCGGAGAATAAAACTCAGCATGATTGAAAAAGGTTGGAGACCCGATTTACGATGTCTCGAATCTCTCTCAGTGCGGCAACGGCCGGATCAACTTGAACCACGCATGCATCGAGCGAGCCATAGTGATGCTCGAGGCACTTGAGCAACAGTTGCCGAATGCTGGTCACATCAGGTTGGTCGGGGATCTTGGAGGAATGATACAGACTCTCCAGCTGTTTCTCCTTTTCGGAAGCCCAGTGCATGATGTCTTCTTCGGGAACTTCACCGCGACGAATCGCCTTCAGGTGCTCACGATCTCGCCGTAGATCTATGTTGCCATCCATCAAGATCTGTTCGCACTCGCCAAGGAGCCGCACAACATGGTAAGCATATTTGACGTCGTATCCAAACTCCTTCTGCAATTCCAACCGCTTACCGATAGGATTTTTGCCACGCATCTTATGTAGCTGTGCATAAGCGTATCCTTTGAATTTGGGCCAGCAGCCTTTGTGTAGAAACAAATGCCGCGCTTCGCGGACCATGGTGCCCACCTGAGTAATGTGAAGAACGCATTCGTGAGGCGTGAAGAGTGAGTCAATCATGTTCGGATTGCATTCCATGCAAAGCGACATGTACTTCACGATGGAATAAATGGTCAGATCGTATTCGACTCCTTTGCCCCCTTGGGCGCTGGAGTCATCAATGTGCGACGCTTGAAACTGCTCAAAACGTTTCTTGGGTTCGCCGAAGCCAGGTATCTCACCATCGAGATGTGGAAATACGGCTTCTTTGGGTGGAACACAGAAACCATAAATGTCGCGATCAGACTGGTCCGTCGAAACGCCATAGGCAATCGAGCCCATCATTGTTTCGTACATAACATTGTCGGCCAAAAAATGGGGCGGCCGAATAAGGCCTTGATGGGCAAGTCGAGCAGTTGTGCTGGGCATGGTCAAGCTAACGAGAGAAACGAAATCGTAGCTCTCCATTTTATCCCATCACGGACCCATAAGGTGATCGCCACCTTGAAAACTTTTTACTCCACGAGGACTCTTGAACTTGTGTCAGGGTGCGCCGGGGCATCAATGGGCTGAAAGGCCGACATCCCCTTTGCGAATTCAAGAATGATGGTTTTGCAAAAAATGGGGAGATCCTCTGGGCTTCTGCTGGTTATCAACCCTTGATCGCAAACACATGCTTCATTGAGCCATATGCCACCGGCGTTGACAATGTCTGTCCTTAGACTTGGCCATGAAGTTAGCTTTCGACCGTCGACGATATCGGCTTCAATGAGCAACCAAGGAGCATGGCATATGGCGGCAACTGGCTTGTGTGCAGCAAAGAAGGACTTTACGAAGTTGATCGAATCCTGGTCCAATCGCAAGGCGTCTGGACTGAGAACTCCGCCTGGCAAGACCAATGCATCGTACTCTTCCACGCATGCATCGGAAACGTTGACATCAACGATAAACTCGGCGCCCGGAACGTCGTGATGTACGCCGCGAATCGTTCCATCAAATGTGGGAGCAATCAGCTTCACGGTTCCCCCTGCGTTCTTAATTGCCGACCACGGATCGGTAAGTTCAATTTGCTCGAACCCATCCGTAGCGAGGAATGCGATCGTTTTTCCATACAACACTAAGTTTTCCATATGCGGTGAACTTTCATTAACAGGGGAAGAGACCAAGCCATTGCGTTTGCTTACTACTCAGTCCATCGGTGCTTGCCCCAACGATCTGAAATACTTGGATTGAACAATCGATCGCGACCCATGCCGCGCAAACAAGACCGCGGATTCGTATGAGGACGACCTTCATTACTGTGTTGCAAAAGCAGTACCAAACCTCTCGGGCTTACAGCTTCAATTGGCCTCTGCGCGTTGGCACAGCACTTGCAATTAGGTTTGGGAGTGGCAAATGTCGAAGCGTGAATTTCAATTGAGTATTCTCTGGAGAAAAAAATGAAGTCTGAATCGGATGGAACAACGGCATCGAACGTTGAATTGAGTAATGAAGATCCAATTACCGGCGAGCCCGGCTCACATCCAATAGGAACCGGATTGGGCGCAGCGCTCGGTGGAGCACTTGCGGGTGCAGTGACGGGAACCTTGGCCGGTCCCATCGGCACCGTTGTTGGAACCATAGCAGGAGGCGTCGCGGGCGCTTACGCAGGGAAAGCCATTGCAGAGAACGTTGACCCGACCGTAGAAACCGCTTACTGGCGCGATGCCTATGAGGACCGACCCTACTACTCCGATGATTACTCCTACGAGGACTATGAACCTGCCTATCGGTCCGGTTGGGAAACCTACGAGCCCGATTTGAACTGGAGAGAAAGGGAATTGGATGCCAGATCGCGATGGGAAGCCGAAGGGGGCGCCACGACCATGACCTGGGACCAAGCAAAGCTAGCCGCCGAGGATGCATACGGTCGCATCAACGAGCGAGCTAGTAATAAGCCTCTATAATCAACGTCAGGGAGCAGATCGATCGGGGGCGGCAACGCCTCCGTGTCGGCTGTCCACTCATCAAAGATGCGGATTTGCGTGTGTGGAATGGCCGAAACGCGTTCCTTGCGTTGGCCTAGCGCCGCATCATCCTCGCAATAGCGAAAATAGCCACTGCTCCCAAAAGGCCACCACCTCCTAGCATGTAGATCAGAGAGTATTCGATAGCGGCAACGGGCAAATTGAAAAATAAATTCATGACAAAAGGCTCCGAGACAAAGGATGATCGTTGGTAATCGCGACAATCGCAACGAATTACATGGCAATAGCTGTGCCATATCACAACCGAATTGACACATTCCTCCTATTTTGGAAATTCGCTGTTGCGAACAGCTTTTAACTAAGGTGAAGAAGCGATTCCTTTGAACCTGCGTGAAGTCCCGACACTCCTTACAAAGTAGCTCGCGAGCGATGGCGTCAAGTATCCAGTGTTTTTACAAACGCCAACCTCGGGAGACCTCGGCTGTTGACGGATCACTCTAGACGCTGACCGACCAGAGTGTACGGTGGTTAAGCGAGCTTGATTTTGCCTCGCAAAAAGCAAAGGGTTCTAAACCAACGCGAAGAATTGAATCGATCGATGTGACACTTTGTTGGGCGGAGTGTAAGGCTCCCGGATCGTGGCGCAGTAATTGCAACAACTTTGTTGAGGCGTTGATACAGCATCGATTGCTATTGCTGTATCTGAATCACTCGATTTCGTTCGATGACTTCTTTCGACTTCGTCAGCACATGAAAAAAATTCGTTGCACGATCCGCAACACAATAGAACTGAGCACAATACTATGTTGAATGAGAATCAAAGACCGACCCCAGGCTACGGAACGAACGAAGGCGCATGGAAGGAAAAGGATGCCATAGCGACGGATTTGTCCAAAAGTCCTGTGTTGGATGCCGTCACAGGCAACGACCCTCCGATGGAAGATGCGCATCCAGGTTTGCAACCGGCGCTCGTCTTTGCTTCGTACCCGCTGGCCGTGATTGTGTTGGTCACAATCGTTGTAATTTACCTCTTTTTTTCCGGGTTCAATCGAATGAAATACGAAAACCTGCCGGCCCAGACGGAAACCAGCCACTCGAAATAACTCCATTCAGCCCATCAAGAAATACTATTGGCAGAAGATACTGGTTTGGTGGTCCTTACTCGGCGTCCGAAGGCCGTAACAAGTCGCTTGCGACGCAGTTTCGGCAGGGCACGCTAGACAAAATTAACAAGTCGATCGGGCGAATCGGTCCGAGCGGGACCTGTTATTGTTCCGGGTTTTCAAAAAAACGAATTAAGGACAAAAACTACAGAAGACGTTTTAGGGGGATGAAGAACATTCAGTACAGAGATATTGCCCGCTGACACCGTCTGCATATTAGAATACGCCCTCAAGAATCCGCCACCATCCCCAAGTGCTCCGCCATGTCTCTTACCGTCTTTACCAACGAACGATACTTCTACCCTGAACGACTCGCACCCGACGAACGCCACCTCGGGACACGTGATAGGTTTGATGCGACTAAACAATATGATTATCCAGGGAAGGCAGTTGGCTGCCTGGAGGCGGCAAGAATGCTTCAGCAGCGAACCCTCCCCGGATCGTTCCCAAAGATTTGGGGACCGCTAGTAAATGGCAAGGGCCGAGCAGTTGCTCCGATATGCTGGGTCAGTTCGAACCGAATGCCCGACTTCAAGGACCTTGAACGAGGGCATGATGCGCAATATCTCAGCAATCTTAATGAATGCGTCGTACGAGCAAAGGCTCGACGCGAGGCCGGCGAGGATCCATTTCTATTTGATTTTGGAAAAGAAGCAGACGTAACACCTGGTACTTTGGATGCTGCCAAGCTCGCAGTCGGGGCAGCTTACGATGTGATTGATAATCTTCTCCACTCGCCAAATGGCGAAACCGCCTTTGGACTGGTGTGGCCACCAGGCCATCACGCCGAGCGTGATCTAGCGATGGGCTTTTGTTACCTCTCAAATGCTGCCCTCGCGGCGCTCTACGCAAGGGATCACAACATCCAAGTCCGACCGGGGCATGCAAATAGGGTGGTAGTCATTGATATTGATCATCATCGCGGCAACGGTACCGCCGATGTTTTGGCTCATCAGCCAGACACTCTGCTGATCGACGTTTCCTATCGGTCTTCTTACGATGAGATTCGACAACGATTTACTGACGGTCAATACGATACGGTTCAAGACCGATATCTTAATTCTGGTAATGAGTACCCTTATTCGCGTCAGGACAAGGACTGGGGATTTGACGCCCATCCCATGAAAACTGGTCCAAACATTGTGTCCATTGAATTTGAGGGGGAGCAGTTGCCTCATGCGATTATGGAGCGATTCTTGAAGGAAGCACTTCCTGTCCTGAGGAGCTTTAAGCCGGATTTGATATTATGGTCGGTCGGACTCGACTCGGCGATGGGCGACCCAC
>CAITIF010000872.1 GCA_903892365.1 uncultured Pirellula sp.
AGTATTGGGCGAATAAGAAAACGAACCGTCTGCTTGCAGCAGAATGGATCCATGATTGGGGCCTTGGTCCACACCGATGACTTGGGTTGTTGTTAAGCTAGTGCTATCGATATCGTAGTCGTTCCGAAGCAAACCAGTTGCGTCCGCAATGCTGAGCGTCTGATTGAATCGAGCTGAATAGTTGTCGTCGATGGCAACAGGTGGGTCATTCACCGCACCAACGGAAATCAGTACGGTTGTTTCGGAGGAGTTTAAGAAACCATCGTTTGCTCGATAAGTAAAAGAATCGAATCCAGAATAATTTGGCGAAGGGTTGTAGGTGAATCCACCATCAGAATTTAGTACAGCACTACCATTGGTCGGTTGTGTGACCAGAACCGCCCTAAGCGAATCGGAATCTGGATCCGAGTCGTTGCCCAAAACACCTGGGCCTGGAATTGTGAGTGGCGTATCTTCCAGCGTCGAGTAAGAATCTGGATTGGCAACCGGAGAACTATTCTCAAAGTAGAGACGGACTGCCGTGCTATTATCTTGATTAGACGCATTGTCATTGTTGATGAGACGAACAAAAAGTGTTCCCGATGTTCCCGCAGGCACTGAAGTAAGGTCTAGTGCAACTTGGTATAGAACCTCTTGTCCGATATTAGTCGTGTTCAAGCTTGTTGTTGTTCCGAATGAAGGCGATTGCCCTTCCGTTACGTTCAAGAAACTATCTCGATTGGCTGCGAAGGTAGGAACAAGTGAATTTCCAAGGTTATCTACAAACCCTACTTCAAGAGCATCGTTGATTTGTGATGAGTCGCGATCAAACTTGATGCGAAAGTCCAAGAGCAAGGCACTGGCGGTTGCTGGGGCGGTCCACGACGTGCTTAGACTCGAAAGCAGCGAATCACCTTCAATCATTTGTTGGTTTGCGAAGGTACCAGCATTTCCCTGGGTTCCACCGCTTTCTTGAAATGTCCAGCTCGATTGAGGGATAGAAAACATACGAAATGGTGAGGTGCCAGGTCCACCAGGGTCGACAATACGGCCATTCGCGATGCCATCTGCATCCCCACGTCCGCCATCTTGTAGGTAAAGAAGAAACGCTCCAGATTCCCATTTAGCACCTGTCGAGCCGTTGAATGAAAAGTCGACAAGTTGATTCGAGAGCGTATCTACTTTCCAGTATTGATTCGTAAAGGAATCGGTGGGCAGCTGAAGCCGAACGATGGACATGCCACCAATAGGCACATTTTCGACATCGAATCCAATCAAACCATAAGGCAGTTTTTGTTGCTCGGACGGTACGTGTGATTGAAATGTACGAATGTTTTTGAATTGTCCGACACTTGCTGAAAGTGACAACCACTCGCCGAATCGTGATTCTGGAAAAGATACGACGTTGGACTGAGAATGATCCGAAACTCCATCACCATTCATGTCCGATCGTGGTGCTGACGATTCGAGCTGATCGTTAACACCATCGGAATCGGTGTCTCGGCTAATCGAATAAGCGAAAGGTGCAGATACATGATCGAACGTGGGAGTTCCAACCACGCGTGCGTAAAGCAAAGAACCAGGAACAAGCTCGCCAGCGATCGTTCCGGAAAAGTGGTTAGAACTCCCGTGAAATTCGCTTGATTGCAGAATTCCCAAGGACCGAGCTTGAGATGATTCTGTGATCGAATTCGAATTGGTAACCAAGATTTCGATCTGTGGTTTGACCAGACGGGGTGAATGGCCGATTCCATGAATGTCGATGGCGTTGTCAAGCTCGCCTTCCACGTAAATTCGCGCAGGCCCCTGGGACGGTATCGGTGAAACCATATGAACAGAAGGTGCAAGCGCCCCCGCGGTACGATGTAAGCCTAATCGATCTAGTGAGAAGCGACGTGTGTCGATTGAGGGAGTGGCGGTTATGGAATTAGGCCCATGAGGAACTGCCAGTACGGATTGAGTTTCGCTTAGCCGCGGATTGGGTGAGTCTTGTGATGGGGCAGTCGATGGGGATACCATAGGCTGTTTGGCAGCTTCACTAGATACTGAACTGCCTTTGGTATTCCCTCTCTCAATACTTGGCTGATCCGTTTGGTTTGATGATCCTCCGCCGCTTGCGTGAAGACTCTCTGATGGAATCCCCGTCGGTCCCATTGGTTGTCCATTTAAGGAGGTTGGATTGGTTTGCTGTTGCCCTTCCGAGCCGCCGGAGCCACCTCCTGAACCGTTGGCACCGAACCCTCCCAGGCTCAATGAATCACCTTTGGCGATATGGCGAGTGTTGGACGGGGGACTGAAAAGTCTGCTCGCATCAAGTCTTGATGTACCATCGAAAGATTGTTTGGAATCGGATGGAGATGCGATGCCGCCTTTAGCATGACCATGCTGAAACTGGAAAAGCTGTGTCGGTCCCGCATTCACTTGTGATTCCCGTAGGGTGCTTTGATTTTCATGCAGCGCAGCCACTTTACGAGAAGAACCAACAGTATTCACAATCTTAGGTTTTGTTATGGGGTGCGCCTTCTCGTTCTGAATTTCTGTCGGAAGATCCAATCGTATTCTTTTGTTAGAAACTGTCTGGCTCGAGAGATGGTCAGGCTTAATGCTCAAGGCATCCAGAATGGACTCCCATGAAACAGGAAGCATTGCCCCAGGAGCATCGCGGCGCTCAAGCGCCTCAAGAAGCAAGAAACGAAAGCTGCTTCGTTTGGCGATTAAGAGCTTTGTTTTATCTTTTAGCGAAACTGAGCGAGAGACAATCGAGAACATCCAAGGGATTTGATAATGTTGAGGCATAGAATCACACAAAAATTGCGGCAAGAAAGCTTGAACGAGGTTCAGTAGGCTCGTTCAAGCATCGCTGTGTTCGAACGACAGAACTGATATCTAATGCGATAGCGGCTGTGAAACTCGTCTACGCATTTTTTTATTTGCTATTCGCAACAGAGAGGCCACACCTACAAATCCCGCTAACAATGCGGTGCCTGGCTCTGGGACTGCAACAATGATCCCACCATTATTCAAAATGAATGGACGGCTATTCGGAGCGTTGTAGCTGTGCTCGTTTAGCAACTCATCTGCAAAGGCTGGGTCATCCAATGAGGGGGCCCAATTGATCGGAACAATCGTGCCCGCGGCAATCGTATGAGGTACCGTAAACTCGAAATTAAAGATCGCCTTCGGCGCTCCCATGAACTGAATCTCAGTGAAAAAGTTCGGGATGTTCGATGCCACCACTAAGTCGGTTCCCTGACGCTGAAGTTGAGTCGGATATGCATTCGTATCCAAGTTCCAGCCAGCAGTCAGAAGCGAATTGCTCGCCCCAACGTGACTTGGATTCGTCGCGTCGAACTCGATCCCGTGTGGCAACAACGAATTCTCACCGTTCAAGTTGTCGCTCCCAACCTCAAACGAAAAGTTGTAACCCGACAACAGGAACGAATGAACACTGGACGCATAAACTGGGACCGATACGCGATTGACCCGATCGGATCGTAAATCCGATTTCTGAATCGTGACCGTCCCGATCGTCCAAACAATGTCACCCTTTGCTTCGCAGAAAAAACAAAGGCCTAAAAACAAGCCCACCATCCCAAAGATGGATCGGCAGTTCAAAACTACGGCAGGAAAGCGATTCGAACGCGAAGCTGTCCTTGCCGCCCATACAGACGCAAGTTGATTTGACATGAAA